>JBBRGB010000107.1:0-11713 GCA_038241095.1 Phycisphaerales bacterium | reverse complement strand
GAGCATTACGTCGTCTCCAGCCCGCTGATGGGCCGACTGAGGCGAATTGACCTGGACCCCGGCGACCCGGTCGAGGCCCAGGACACCATTCTGGCGACCATCGAACCCACCGCGCCGGGCCTGCTCGACGCCCGCGCTTTGTTGGAGGCCGAGGCACGCATCCAGGCGGCGCAGGCGGCGGTCAGTCAGACCCAGGCCAACGTCGAACGATCCCGCGCCGCGGGTGACTTCGCCAAAGAGGAACTTGCCCGCGTCACAAAGATGTCCGAAGCCCGGGCCGCCACGCCGTATGAACTGGATCAGGCCAAGACCAATCAGAAAATCACCGCCGAGGAATTGCGAGCCTCCGAGTACGGCCAGGAAATCGCCAAGTTCGAGTTGGAAGTCGCCCGCAGTGCCTTGCGTTATGCCAAGGGTGAAACCGGCGGTGAGGAGAAATCCTGCATGCCGCTCTATTCGCCCATCAGCGGCGCGGTGCTGCGGGTGTTGCAAAAAAGCGTGGTGGTGGTGCCGCCGGGCACGCCGTTGATTGAAGTTGGTGATCCGCGTGACTTGGAGCTGGTCATCGACGTGCTGTCGAGTGATGGCGTGATTGTCCGGCCGGGCCAGCGGGTGGTCATCGAACAATGGGGTGGTGACAAACCGTTGGAAGCCGTGGTGCGACTCGTGGAACCCTCGGCCTTCATGAAAGTTTCCGCCTTGGGCATTGAGGAGCAACGGGTCAACGTCATCGCCGACTTCGTCTCACCGCCCGACGAGCGCGCCACGCTGGGCGACGGCTTCCGCGTGGAAGCGGCCATTGTGGTGTGGGAGGGCGAGGATGTGCTTCAGATTCCGTCCAGCGCCGCATTTCGCAATGGTGACAAGTGGGCGGTTTTCGCCATTGATAACGGTCGTGCGGCGCTGCGGGACATCACACTCGGGCAGAGGAATGGCCGCACCATCCAAGTGCTCCAAGGCCTGCGCGCCGACGAAAAGGTCGTGCTGCATCCGGGCGATCAGTTAAGCGACGGCGGCAAGGTGGTCCAGCGTGCCAAGTCAGGCCGTGGTGTTCAAGAGTGACACGCCGTCCATCGCTTGGGGTTTTTCCACGCCCATCAGCGCCAGCACGGTGGGGAACACATCCGCTAGACGACCCGTGTTTCGCAGGCCTTTGGAGGGCGTCTCTTTGTCGCCGCCAGCGATATTTTTGTGCCGGGGATCGACGATGATGCACTCCACGTCGTAGGTCGTGTGGGCGGTGTGCGGGGCGTTGGTTTTGGGGTCGAACATCTGCTCGGCGTTGCCGTGGTCGGCGGTGACGATCAACGCGCCTTTGCGCGCCAGCGTGGCATCGACCAAGGCCCCGACGCAGGCGTCCACCGTTTCCACGGCCTTGATCGCCGCGGCGAGTTTGCCGGTGTGGCCCACCATGTCGCCGTTGGCGAAGTTGACCAAGATAAAGTCCTCGCAGTCATCCGCCTTGAGACGCGCCAACACCAGGTCGCGGATTTGCGGAGCGCTCATTTCGGGTTGGAGGTCGTAGGTCGCCACCTTGGGCGATTGCGCCATTTGCTGCGTTTCGCCGGGGAAGGGCTTGTCGCGGTAATCGTTGAAGAAAAAGGTGACGTGGGGGTACTTTTCCGTCTCGGCGCAGCGGAACTGGCGCAGGCCCAATTGCGAGAGATATTCCCCGCCGATGTCCACCATTTTGGGCGGCTTGGGATAGGCGACCTGCACATAAGGCGCCAACGCGGTTTCGTAGGCGGTCAGCGTGACGTAGCGGACGTTGAGCTTCGGGCCGCGGTCAAAGCCGGGCTTACCACTGTCGGGCGAGGGCGTGACCTTGGCCCACTCGGCATCGGGCAGGACGAAAGCGCGGGTGATTTCACGCGGCCGATCGCCACGATAGTTGTAGAAGATGATCGAGTCGCCATCCTTGACGCGGGACTTTTCCCAGTCTTGGCCGATGACGCGGGGGGTGATGAACTCGTCGCCGTTCTGGCTGTCGTTGGTGGGGTTGTCGTAGTAGTTCTGCATGGCCGCGGGCACGCCGTCGAAAACGGCGGGCTTGGCGTCGCCACGACCCGTTAGCAGGTCGTAACCCTTTTTGACTCGCTCCCAACGGTTGTCGCGGTCCATGGCGTAATAGCGACCCACGACCGAGACGATTTGCCCGATGCCGATTTCGGCGCACTTCTTCTCGATGCCTTGGAGAAACTCTTTGCCGGTGTAAGGCCCGCTGTCGCGGCCATCGGTGAAAAGGTGGATGAAGACCTTGTCCTTGTCCATGCCTCGTTTCTTGCAGAGTTCGAGGCAGCCGTAGAGGTGGCCTAGGAGGCCGTGGACGCCGACGTCCGAACCGATGCCCATGAGGTGCACCGCGTGGCCGTGGCGCTTGGCGTTTTCGACGGCATCGACCAAGGTGTGATTCTCGAAGAAATCGCCCTGGCGAATCGCCAGGGTGATTCGCACAGACTCCTGATAGACGACCCGGCCAGCGCCGAGATTCTGGTGGCCCACTTCGCTGTTGCCCATTGTGCCTTCGGGCAGGCCCACATCCTCACCTGAGGTGTGGATGAGCGTCCAGGGATATTCACGCAACAGGGCATCGCAGCGCGGCGTATTGGCGAGTTTCACGGCATTGAAGGCGTCATGCTCGGGATGAGGGTTGCGGCCCCATCCATCACGGACAATCAGCACGACGGGGCGGGTGGCTTCGGACATAAGAAAAGACTCCAGCGGTGATGTTGTGGCGGGTGGAAACTTCGCGGCGAGGCATTGTAGAACAATCAGCCCCCGGCGCGGATGGTGGCAAAGGTGGCAAAGGCGGCGAGGGTGGCGCGGGCGTTGGCCTCATGCGTCAACATCGCGGTGGTGGTGGCCGCGACTTGACCCATTGCCAGCCGCCGCTCTTTGTCGAGCAATTGCCGCAGACAATCGGCCAACTCATCCGCATCGCGTGGCGAATCGAGGACGAAGCCCGTCCGGCCGTGTTCGATGATCTCGCTGGCGCCGTTGTCCCGCGAGGTGATCGCCGGCAGACCGCAGGCCATCGCTTCAATCGTCACCACGGCAAAGGGGTCGTACTGCGTGGGCAGGGCGAAGACATCCCCCGCCGCGTAGAGGCGCTGAATCTCCGCGCTGGGGCCGACGAAGCGCACCTGATCCGCCACGCCGCGATGCCGCGCTTGCAGACGGTATTCCCCCGCCTTGCCCTTGCCCACCACGATCAAGCGCAACCGCTTGGCGGCGACATCGCCGCGCAGCAGGCCCAAGGCGTCGATGAGCACCGGCAAGCCCTTCAAGCGGTAATTGTTGGCCACGAAAATCACCGCCACATCATCCTGGGTGATGCCGAGTTCCGTTCGCATGGCTTGGCGATACGTGGCGCGAACTTCACCATTGAACACCGCGTGGTCGATGCCGTGCCGTACCACGGCGATGTTTTTGTCCGGCACACCGTAGGCACGCATCAGGTGGCTCTTGGCCAGTTGGGAATTGGCCACCACGAAGGGGTTGGGTTGGTGTTGATACAGTTGCCGTTCGAGATGGTAATTGACGATGTTGACAGGCCGCATCAGGATGTGCAGCCCGCGCGAAACCATGTTGGGATAGCGCATGGCCAGGTGGTGACCGTGAACCCCACCGCCCAGGAAAGTGGCATCGGCACCAAGGCTGCGGTTCATGGCATAGGTGAAATCGAAGCGTTGCCCCGTCAGGAATCGGCAGGCATGGCCACTGAAATACAAGGGTCTGAGAAACCGCAGCCAGTTCGGCGGCGTCAGGAGATGCGGCACCGCGCCGTCCGGTGCGAAATCGATCAGACGCCCGACAAGATGCACCTCGTGGCCCAGATCGATCAAGGCCCGCGCCAAGTCCAGCGGGTAGTTTTCGCCCCCGCCGTGGCTGCGTGAGAAGATGGGATTGATCAGGGCGATTTTCATGGCGAGATGAGGCTTGCGGCTTGCGCGGCCGTGCTATTTGGCGGGGTTCCTTGCGCTTTGAGCCCCACTTGGTTGATCAAAGATTTTCGCCAGCGTCTCCTTCTCGGCGTGACTGAGTTTATCGTTCTGAATCGTCCACAAGGCGGCGTATTTGAGCATGGTCAGGGTGGCGGCCTTTTTCGCCACGATCAAGCCTAGGGTGCCATCCAGCAAGCCGCGCTTGAGGATCAGCGATTTGAACCGCGCCATGTTGGGCCGTAGCGCCAAGTCCATCCATCGACAGCGCCGGCCACGCCGGTACATCTGCATGGCCACCATCAAGGCGCGTCGTTCTTCCTGCCCACCCGCGAAGAGTTCATTGAAACTCGCGGCACTGCCCCGCCGATGCCACAGCGGTCCGGGCAACCGTTTGACCCGCAAAGGATGCGAAGCGTCGCGGTGGTCGTGGAGCACTTCGTCGGCCCAAACGCAGCGCCGCCGATGAAACAGTCGATCCTGCCAGTCGGGCCACCAAGCGCGTGGGGCGTGACCCAGCAGAAATGTCTGCCGCGGCGTCTTGAGCACGTCATAGCGATCAAGTTCGCTTGGATTCAAGACTGCGATTTCCTTGGCCAAGGTGGGGGAGACTTCTTCATCGCCATCGAGGATGAGAATCCAGTCATTGCGGCAAAGCTCGACGGCAAAAACTTTCTGGGCCGTGTAGCCGCGCCAAGGTTCAAGTACGTAGCGATCCGCATATCGTTGAGCGATTGCTGCGGTGGCATCGGTGGAACCCGAATCAACGATCACCAGTTCATCGGCCCAAGCCACGGACTCGCACGCCGCGGCCAGCGTGGCCTCCACGTTGGCGCAACAGATCAAGACTGAAATCGGCATCCCTGTTGGCATCGCTGCATATTAACAATCGTCGCCCTTTGGCAAGGTTTCATTGCGCGGGCGTTTGGCCCTTGACCAGTGTGGCAAGGTTGCTTTGCATCATGGCGAAGTAGGTTTCGTAGCCGGGGCGATTGGGGGAACCCAAGGGGTCGAGAATGAGGATGTCAGCCCCCGTGGCGCGGGCGATGGCGTCCAAGGCGGTTTTGGGAAATTGCGGTTCGGCGTAAAGCACGCGAAGATGCAGGGCCGCGACCTGATCGATGGCGGCCTGTAACCGCCGGGGCGTGATCTCCGCGCCGGGGCTTAGTTCGATGGGCGTTAAGTGGGCGACGACTTGCAAACCGTATCGCGCCGCGGGGCGGTCAAAGGCGTTGTGAAACGTCACCAACGTTTTGACGGGCACGACCGCGAGTTGCTCACGATAAGCCCCGTCAAGGACGGCGAGCTTTTCATCGAGCGTCTTGGCGCGTTGGGCGATGGCCTCGGTGCGGTCGGGACGGAGTTTGGCTAAAGCCGTGGCAAGCTCCGCGACAAAATCGCGGGTCAGTACGGGATCGAGCCAGAGGTGCGGATTCGGGCCGGTGTGATCGTGGGCGTGGCCCGCGTGGGCATCCTGTGCTTCCTTTGCTTCCTTTGCTTCATGGCCGGCGTGAACTTCAGGTTCTTCATGCGCCTCGCCCTCCTCTTGGAGCGCCGTTGCAAAATGCAGCACCGTCACGTCTTGCGTCACGGCCCGGACCGCCCAGTCATCCAAGCCCATGCCCACCATGACCAACAATCGCGCCTTGGCGGCCCCGGCGCGCTGCGCGGGCTTCAAGTCGAACCCATGCGGCGAAGCGTCAGACGGCAACAGCGTAACGATCTGAAAATCATCACCGGCCAGTTCCCGCGTCAGACTTGCCAAAGGGAAAATGCTGGCGACGATGAGGGGCTTGTCGTTCTCCATCTCCGTCGGCGCGGTGGCACCCCCGGTAGCACCCCCGTTGGCACCCCCCCGGTCGCAAGCCGCCAAGGTTTGCGCCAAGACCAAAAGAACAAGACAAAGGAAGCATCGCATGACTGCCATGATAACGTGGGTCTTGTCAGAACCAATGGGCGTAAGCCCGAGGAAGAAGGTACCCGCCTCTTATTACGCACTTGCTCCTTCGACCAGGGGCTTACGCCCCTAGGCTCTGAAAATGCGAAGTCTGTAATTCACCCCACATCGATGAGGCCCAGGGTTTGGCCGTATTGCTGCAAGAGAATGGCTCGCAGGGCGCGGTGGGATTCGCCGGTCAGGTCGGGGTCTTCCCTCACCAACTCGGCGGCATCGCGCCGCGCCATGCGCAGCAGTTCCATGTCTTGGGGAATGGCGGCGACGCGAAGCGGGGGCAGGCCGTGTTGGCGGGTGCCGAAGAAGTCGCCCATGCCGCGGATTTCTAGGTCGGCCTCGGCGATGCGGAAGCCGTCGGTGCTGGCCGCGATTGCCGCGAGGCGCTTCTGCGACTCCTCGGTGACGGGGTCGGAAATCAGCACGCAAACACTCTTTTGCTTGTGCGCCCCGCGACCAATCCGGCCACGTAACTGGTGCAGCTGCGCCAAGCCGAAACGCTCAGCGTGCTCGATGACCATCAGTGTTGCGTTGGGTACATCGACGCCCACTTCGATGACCGTGGTGGCCACGAGCACCTGGGTTTTATTTTCGCGGAAGCGTGCCATGATGGCTTCGCGTTCGGCGGTTTTGAGTCGGCCATGAATCGCCTCGACGGTCAGGCCGCGACAGTATTTATCCCGCAGCAGTCGCTCATGCTCCAGCACGTTTTTCAACTGCAATGGGGAGTCTTCATCAGCGCCTTCGATGGCGGGCAACACCACGTAGGCCTGCTCCCCGCCGGCGCAGCGACGGGCCAGGTACTGATACACATCGTCGCTCTTGGCCGGGGCGACGACGCGGGTAACGATGGGCGACCGACCGGGCGGAAGTTCATCGATGACGGACACGTCGAGATCACCGAACACGGTGAGGCTCAGCGTGCGGGGAATGGGCGTGGCGGTCATCACGAGATAGTGCGGGCTGGCTGTGGGGGGGGCGGGGCCGACGGGGCTTGCGGGCTTGCGCGGCGCAACAGACTTGCCGGGAATGGCGATTGCGGATTGTGCCTTGCCCGCCCATTCACTCTTATCCTGCCGAAACGCGGCCCGTTGCAGCACACCGAAGCGATGCTGTTCATCAATGACCACCACCGCCAGTTCGTTGAAACGCACGGTCTCGGTGAGCAAGGCCTGGGTGCCGACAACGATGTCGATTTCGCCGGCCGCGATTTGCCGCATGAGTTCAGCCCGCTGGGCCGCGCCGCCACGGCGCGAGCCGGTGAGCAAGGCCAGACGCACGTTGGAGCCTTCAAGCATCCGCGAGATGGAAAGAAAATGCTGCTCGGCCAGCAGTTCGGTCGGCGTCATGATCGCCCCCTGCCTGCGATTGGCCACGGCCAGCAAAAGGGCATAAAGCGCCACGACGGTCTTGCCCGAACCCACGTCACCTTGGAGCAGGCGGTTCATGGGCGTGCCCTTGGCAAGGTCGCCAGCCAACTCACCGATGACGCGCTCTTGGGCTTTGGTCAGGGCGAAGGGAAATCGCTGGCGGATGTGCTTGTCGATGGCCGCGCTGAAGCGCAAGGCCGGGGCTTGGAGCATGGTCTGGTTGTAGTGGCGTTTGAGGGCGATGCCCATCTGCAAGAGCAGCAGTTCGTTGTACGCCAGCCGTCGCCGCGCCGCCCCGGCCTCCTCCTCGTCGGCGGGCTGATGAATCATGGCGAACGCCTGGGCCAGCGCCGGCATGTTGCGTGGGCGACAAAAATCAGCAGGCAAGGGATCGACCAACTGCTCGGTGACCCGTGGTAATACCTCCGCCATCAACTGTTCGATTTTCGCGCTGGGCAAATCCTCCGTCGCCGGGTAAATCGGCCGCAGTCGGTCATCGACCTTGCCCGGCTCGGCCCCTTCCTCCAGCGGTTCCCACTTGGCGTTGACCATCTGCGGATAGCCGTTGAAAGCCTTGACTTTGCCCGTCACGCGAATCTTCATGCCCGGATGAATGCTCTTTCGCAGATAGCCGGCGTTGAACCAGACCAAGGCCAAGGTGTCGCTGTGATCGCGCAGCGTGGCTTGGAAACGTTGCCCGCCGCCGCGTCCTCCGCCGGCTCCCATGATTCGCGTGGCCACCACGATGCCGCGGGCCGTGCCTAGGCCGTCCATCGGCAGGTCGCGGATGGTTCCCTCGGCGAACTGCCGCTCGTAGCGCATGGGCACATGGCGGATCAGATCGCTGATGGTGCGGATGTCCAGCCGCCGCAGTCGCCGCGCGATGGCCGGGCCTACGCCGTCAATGGCGCTGACCGGCGAGGCCAAGCGCAACGGCACGGCCGCGGGTGGTGTCGATACACTCGCTGCGACTGGCGCTGAACCCGCTGGCAATTCGTTTACAGGCGTCTGGCCCATGACCCGCGATGATAACCCAAGCCCAACTCCCTTCGCGTCCCGGCCACCGTCACTTCCGGCATCGTCGTAAGATGCCCCCATGAGCGACACCGATCATCTCGACGCCCTGATGGAACGCGCCAGTGTGGCGCTGGTGGGCATGGATTACCTGACTTGTGAAGACCTGTGCCTTGAGGCTCTGGCGCAGGCGCGGGCGGAGGAACGCTGGGCTTATTACGCGCGGGTGCTGCTGCCTTTGCAGGAGGCCCGGCGTCATCGCCGCATGATCGCCGCGGAGGGTGTGGTGCGGCTGGGTTCGACTTCGCTGGACTTGGCCGACCCTCAACTTGCCGCGAAAGAAGCTTCGCCGGGTTGCCTCGTGCTCACCCATCCGCACACCGTCGCCGATGCCGCCACCTTGGTTGCGCACGCGCGGGAACAACACCTGTTTCTTGAAGTGCTTTTCTGCGACAACACAACATCGGATGAAACTTGGCGAGTGACTTCCCATGACGGATCGCCGGTTGCGGTGAGTTTGCCAGCGCCACCACCGGCGTGGCGTGATCGTCCGCTGGCTTGGGATCAGCCACCGCCGCCGACCGCCCGCAAGACACCCTCGCGTCCCGCTGACTGGGTCATTGACGCCGGCGAGGCGCTGGGTGACGCCGCTTTGTCGCAAGTGGCTGGCATCACCGCACCGGCCCAGCGTCTGGTGGCGTTGGAAGCCTGCCTACTGACGGCGCCCGATCACGAACTGATCCTCCAACACTTGGGGGCCACCGTCCGCGCCATGCCCGCATCATCACAAGAAAAAGTGGGTTAAACACAGAAGCCACGAAGAAGACAGACTAAGCGATAAGCATCATGGCCCGCAAAACCTCGTTCAAACGCATCTTTTGGCGCTCGGTGGTCATCGTGGCGCTTTTGGCCATCGCGGCCGTGGCGCTGGGATTTTTCCTGCTTCGCAGTGAGCCGGCCCACTGGCAGCGGCACCAGCAACGCCGCGCCGCCACTCCACAAACACAACGGGTTGAGCAGGCGCAACAACTCGAAGCCCGATTCACCGCTCTGCTGAGTTACACCAACCCGGCCGGTGACCCCGGCATCACCTTCGTCTCCCCCACGGCCCAAGACGCCGGCGTCAGCCAAGACGGCTTGGGCGTCCGCCGCATCCAACTCACCAGCGATGAGGTCAACGCCTGGCTGGAAACCCGCCTACCCGAGTGGCTGGAAAACCAAGGCGTCACCCTCCCGGTCGAGGTCAAGGAACCGATGTTCGCCGCGCAAAATGGCTTGGTCATCCTGGCGTTTCGCTACGAGAGCGACAACGTTTCGCAGATCGTCAGCATGTCCTTCCGCCCCGAACTGGTGGGTCAGGATCAGAACAATCGGCAACTGGTTTTCGCCTTGGCGGGGGTGCAGGGGGGCAAACTGCCGCTGCCTTCGGGTTCACTGGTGAGCCGCTTGGAAACCCAAGCCGCCGAAGCGAAAAACGAAGCCTTGAAAAGAGTGTCCGACGCCCTGGCGGGTCGGCCGTTTGACCCGGTGATGCCCATGGCTGACGGCAAACGCACCGTGCGGCTCATCGACTTTGATCTGGGTGAAGAAGAGAGCAGCCTGACCGTGCGACTTGACCCGGCGAGGTGATGTGCCATCAGAGCCGAGGGGCGTAAGCCCCCGGATGATCCACCCCATGCGTGCTGTCGGGCGCTGTTCACCTTCCACCGGGGGCTTACGCTCCTCGGCTGACGGGACACTACGATTGACACGCATGAACTCCACCCCTTCCAATACACCCCGACGCATCATCGTGGGCATCACCGGCGCCAGCGGTGCCATTTACGCCCGACGAACCATTCAACTGCTCTTGACGGCAGGCGTTGAAGTCCACCTGGTCGTCACGCCTCTGGGCCAGCGGTTGCTCCACGATGAACTGGGCATGGAAGGCATCGATTTGCCTGGCTTGGCCGGCATGGAACATCAGGGCACGGCCACGCAAATTCACCTCCACAACTACCGCGATGTCGGGGCTTCCATCGCCAGCGGTTCCTTCCGTCACGATGGCATGGTCATCGTGCCCTGCTCATCCAACACCCTCTCGGCGGTGGCGGTCGGCTCGGCGGGCAACCTGTTGCACCGGGCCGCGCAAGTGACGCTCAAGGAACGCCGGCGTCTCATCCTCGTGCATCGTGAGATGCCCGTGTCGCTGGTGGAGATTCGCAACATGGCCGCCGCCACCGAAGCCGGCGCCATCCTCTGCCCCGCCAGTCCCGGCTTCTACATGATGCCTCAAACCATCGACGATCTAGTGGACTTCGTCGCCGGCCGCATCCTCGATCTGCTGGATGTGCCTCACACCTTGGCGGTTCGCTGGGGGCAATCCAATGGCCAGAAAAGCGAAACTGCGGATGAACGCTGATGAACGCAGATGATCATTGTCTTATTGGAAGAAGCACCCAATAAGGCCCGTTAGGACAAACCTGCGCTCCCGGATTGCCTTATCCATGCTTATATCCGCGTTCATCAGCGTTCATCCGCGGTTCCATTCATAACAATCCGGTTAAACTCTCGCCCATGCACTCCCTGATTGTCACTCTCGACGGCCCGGCGGGGTCGGGCAAGTCCACCGTGGCGCGGCAACTCGCCTGCCACTTGGGCTTGCGTTTCCTCGATACCGGGGCCATGTACCGCGGGCTGGCGGCCCTTTGCATCGACCGTGGGCTGGAGACCGCCAATCAAACCCAAGCCGTTATCCATTTGGCGCGACGCTGCGAGTTTCGCTTCGATTGGGCCCAAGATCCGCCACGCTTTCACGCCGTCGTCGATGATCATGAAATTGACCTCACGGATCGTTTACGCGATGCCGACACCACGCGGGCGGTGAGCGATGTGGCGGCTTTGGGCCAAGTGCGGCTGGTGATGGTTGCAGCGCAGCAGCAAATTGGCCGGGAGCATCCCTGGCTGGTGACCGAGGGGCGGGATCAAGGCTCGGTGGTCTTTCCCAATGCGGCTGCAAAGTTTTATCTTGAAGCCTCACCGGCGATTCGCGCCAAGCGCCGCGTGGCGCAACTGCGTGAGGCCGGCAAGCCCGCCAACCAAGAGGAAATTCTCGCCGCCATCATTCACCGCGATCACCGTGATTCCACCCGTGAGGATGGCCCGCTGATCTGCCCGCCCGATGCGATGCGACTCGACACCTCGGACATGAGCCTCCAAGAAGTCGTCGCCTTTCTCGAAGACCAAGTGCGACAACAATGTGGCGCGGCCTTGGCGCAAATCCACCCTCCACCCTCCGACGCGCAACGCGGACGTTGCGGCTAATAAAAACATCCACAACTCACGCCAACCCCTTCACCTTGTCACCCCCTCACCTTGTCACCCCCTCACCGCTTCCTCACCGTTCCCTCGACCAGTTCCTGCAGGCCAACGAAGTCAATCGGCTTGTACACAGCTTC
>JBBRGB010000106.1:0-11735 GCA_038241095.1 Phycisphaerales bacterium | reverse complement strand
TGCGCTCCACCCTCTCACACATTTGAAAAAAAAACCCCCCCCCCACCCCCCCCCGGTTCCGGGGGGGGCACGCCCGCCACCACCCCCAACTCATTTCACCCCCCCCACCCCTCACCCCTTCACCCCCTCATCTTCACCCCCCCCGCCCCTTCGCATGGTCTTGTCGTGCGTCCACTTACGCGCAATTGCGAATGATTATCCACAATCCGCATTATCGCCCGCCGGGTAATCACAGATCGCGTCACTGGAAGAACTTACACCATCTTTACAGAATCATCATAAAACCGTAATAATTACAAGTGATGATTTAACAATAGCTTAAATGCCACAAGGCGGCAATCCAATACCCCTGCTCGTCCTATAACATTCAATTCGTTCACTCAAAAGACGTCTTGCAATAACTTCGCCGGGATGTCAAATCCACCAATCTTCCACAAGAATATGCGGGCAAAACTTCGGGGGGACGGGGGGGACGCTCCGCTGCGCTTCGCGGCTAACCGCGGCCAGAACAATATCGCCGGGTTATGATGAGAACCACAATGTCCCTGACCGACCGTGACCATTTCGTGGGCGACCTGCTGGCGCCGGACATCGCCGAGATGCTCGACGCCAAGCTCAATTCCACCGCCCGCGATGCGCTGATTAACCTTCTGCCCGTCGAGATCACCGATGTCCTCCTGGCGCTGGAGCATCGCCACCGCGTGCTGGCGTTTCGCATTCTGCCGCGTAACCTTGCCGCCGAGGTGCTGGCCCTGTTGCCCGAAGAGGATCAGGACCACCTCATCGAGGAGCTTAATGACGCCGAGTTGGCCCGCATCTTTGACGAAATGGCCCCCGACGACCGGGCCGAGCTTTTCGAGGAGATGCCCGGCAACGTCGCGGCCAAACTGCTCCGCCTGCTCAAGCCCGAAGAGCGACGCCTGACCCAGGTGATCCTAGGTTACCCGCCCCAAAGCGTCGGCCGCATCATGACGCCCGACTACGTCGGCGTGCAACCGGGCTGGACCGTGCAGCAGGCCTTGGACCACGTGCGCAAGCATGGCCGCGACGCCGAGACCATCAGCCACATTTACGTCATCAACGACCAGCACAAACTCGTCGATCACATCCGCCTGCCCACGTTGCTGCTGGCCGACCCGCAGGCGACCGTCGAATCGCTGCTGACCCGGCAGGCGGCGTTCCTTCAGGCCCATGACGACCGCGAAGAAGCCGTGCGGGCCATGGAACGTTACGACCGTTCCTCCCTGCCCGTGGTGGACCGCGACGGCGTGCTGGTGGGCATCGTCACCTTCGATGACGTGGCCGACGTGGCCGTCGAGGAAACCACCGAGGACATCCAGAAGATGGGTGGCTTGGAGGCCCTAGACGACCCGTACATGAGCATCTCGCTGCCGCGACTCATGCGCAAGCGCGGCACGTGGCTGGCGACGCTGTTTCTCGGCGAACTGCTCACCGCCTCGGCCATGAATCACTACGAGGTGCAGATTCACCAGGCCGTGGTGCTGGCGCTCTTTGTGCCCCTGATCATCTCCTCCGGCGGCAACAGCGGTTCACAAGCCTCAACACTCATCATCCGCGCCATGGCCCTGGGCGAAGTGACCCTGCGCGACTGGCTGCGGGTTTTTCAACGCGAATTGACCTGCGGCCTGGCGCTGGGCCTGCTCCTGGGCGTCATGGGCCTGTTGCGCATCCACCTCTGGCAGTGGCTGGGCTTGGCCGACTACACCGACCATTACCACCTGGTGGGCCTGGTCGTCGGCATCTCGCTCATCGGCGTGGTCGTCTGGGGCACGCTCATGGGCGCCATGCTCCCCTTCCTGCTGCGACTGGTGAAGCTCGACCCCGCCACCATCTCCGCCCCCCTGGTCGCCACCTTGGTGGACGTGACGGGCTTGGTGATCTACTTCACCACGGCGATCCTGCTGCTCAAGGGGACGCTGCTATAACCGTTTTGTCATAAGCCCACGGCGCGAGCCTTGGCGCGATTCTTAACGTGGTAGCATTGCCAAGCGACATCAAGACACAAAGATCGCGGCATCACGGTTGCCCCACTCGGTCAACCCCCCTCCATCGAAACGGGGAACGTCCCGGAGCGTCCCCGTTTGGATGCCTGAGAACAACGATGAGTGAAAAGCATAATAAGATCGGAAAATGGCTTTGGCGCGTGGGCAAGACCGCGATTCTGGTTGTGGTGATCGCCTTGGTCATCTACTGGATGAACTTCTCGCCGGTCGCGGTCACATCCCATCGGGTCGAACGTGGCCCGATCGTGGCGGAGGTGATGGGGACCGGGACGCTCGAAGCGCGTGTCGCGGTGACGGTAAGCCCAAAGATTTCGGGTCGCATTCTGGAAGTGCCGGTGGATCAGGGCGATCGGGTGACGGCCGGGGACACCTTGGTGCGGCTTGATGATTCGGAACTCAAGCAGCAGGTCGCCATCGCCCGGGCGCAACTCGACACCGCCAAGTCGGCCATCAATCGTCTTGAAGCAGACAAGACGCGGGCCGACGCCATCGCCGACCAGGCCCGGCGGGACAACCGCCAAACTCAGAACCTTTTTGCGGCCAAGGCGGCGACGCAAAACGAGGCCGAGCGCGCCGCCGAGGCACTCTCCATCGCCGAGGCGGGCGTGTCGCGCGACACGGCAGCGCTGGCCGAGGGAAAAAGCGGGTTGGTCGCCGCCGAGATGAACCTGGAATACCACCAGGCACGCCTCGCCGAAACGATGATCGTCGCCCCGGTTGACGGTTTGATCGTGCGCCGGCTGCGTGAGGCCGGCGACATCGTGGTGCCCGGCACCGCGATTTTCACCTTGATCCGCACCGACGAACTTTGGATCACCGCTTGGGTGGACGAAACGCGAATGTCGGACCTGCGGGTCGGGCAATCGGCGCGGGTGGTGTTTCGCTCCGAACCCGAGCGGTCGTATCCCGGCACGGTCGCCCGTTTGGGACGTGAGGCCGACCGTGAAACACGGGAGTTCATCGTCGATGTCCGTGTGCTGGAGATGCCTGGAAATTGGGCTGTGGGGCAACGTGCCGAGGTGTACATCGAGTCGGCCCGCAAGGAATCGGCGCTGCTGCTGCCCAACGAGTTCCTGGAAATGCGGGCCGGCCGACAAGGCACGCTGGTGGAGGTCGATGGCCGGGCGCAATGGCGGGCTTTGACCCTGGGGTTGCGCGGCTCGGAGGTCGTGGAAGTTCTCGACGGGTTGACAGCCGACGATGTGGTCATCAAGCCTGTCACGGCGGCGTCCCTCCGCGATGGCCGAAGGGTCGGCATTCAATGAATCTCGCTTACAAAGACATTCGGCACAATCTGGGGCGGTTCGGACTCACGGCCGTGGGCATCGGCATGTTGCTGATGATCGTGATGGGCATGGCCGGCATCTACCGCGGCTTGGTGGAAGACGCCTCCTTGTTAATCAACCGGATCGGCACGGACATCTGGATTGTCCAGCGCGACACCCGTGGGCCTTTCGCGGAAGTCTCGCGCGTCGCCCCCAACTTGGTTCATCGAGCCTTGGCGGTTCCGGGTGTCGCCAGCGCGCGGGAGTTCGTGTATCACACCATCCAGCGGGAGCACGCGGGAAAACCGTTGCGCACCGCGGTGTTGGGCTTGAGTTGGCCCACGGACAAGGGCGACTGGTTGCCGCTGATCGCGGGCCGACCCCTGCGGCAAAACCATTATGAAGTGATCGCCGACCAGCTCCTGGGGCTTCAACTCGGCGAACGACTTGACCTGGGCAAGGACAACTACACCGTCGTCGGCATCACCGCCAACATGATCAGCTCATCGGGCGACGGCATGCTCGTGGTCACCGCGCAAGACGCGCAGGCGATTCAGTTCGACACCACCGGCGAGGCCGTCCGCTTGGAACGCGCCGCCCGCGCCGCCCGCGGGGCACGCAGTGACCTTGGCACGCGGCAACCGGAACTGTTGAAAAATGCCTATCGACCCTCCGGCCAACTGCCGGCGGTGGCCACTCCGCAGATCAGCGCGGTGATGGTCCGCGTGATGCCGGGGTTCGACGCCCAACTCGTCGCCGACACCATTGCCGGCTGGGACGATGTCTCAACATTCTCCCGCCAAGCGCAGGAAGATTTGCTCATCAAAGGGACGGTCGATCGCGCCCGCCGACAGATCGGTCTCTTCCGCGTTCTGCTCACCATCATCGCCGCCATCATCATGGCCCTGATCCTCTACACGCTCACACTCGACAAGCTCCATTCAATCGCCCTGCTCAAGCTCATCGGTGCGCCCAACACCGTGATCCTCGGACTGATCCTTCAACAGGCCTTGTTTCTGGGCATGCTCGGATTTGTCATCGCTTATTTCATGGGCCAATACATATTCCCCAACTTCCCCAGGCGGGTCATCCTGTTTACCAGTGACCTGATTCAACTGGCGTTGATTGTTATGGCGATCTCCGTCGCCTCCAGCGTCTTGGGGATATGGAAAGCCCTGCGCGTTTCACCCAACGAGGCCATCGGTTGACCCGGAATCAAACCATGCGTGATGAAGTGGCCATCGAGACCCAGGCCCTGACCAAGGTGTATGGCCGAGGCAACACCGAGGTTCTCGCCTTGCGCGACGCCTCCATGACCGTGCGCCACGGGGAAGTCGTGGCGCTGCTGGGCCCAAGCGGGTCGGGCAAGTCCACCTTCCTCAACACCATTGGCTTGATTAATTTTCCCACTTCGGGGAAGGTCAGCATCAATGGCCGACTCGTGATCGACGGTTCGGATGCCCACGCCAACCTTCGCACATTCCGCCGCAAGCACATCGGTTTTGTTTTTCAGAAGTCGAATCTGATTCCCTTCCTCTCGGCCGTGGAAAACGTGCGGATTGCGATGGAACTCAACGGCCTGGGTTCGCGCGCCGCTCGCGGACGGGCCATGGAACTGCTGGATTACCTCGGCGTCGCCGACCGCGCCGACGGCCTGCCCACGGCGCTGTCGGGTGGCCAGCAGCAGCGCGTCGCCGTCGCCCGCGCCCTGGCCAACCAACCCAGCATCATCCTCGCCGACGAACCCACCGCCGCCCTCGACAGCCACCGCGGCCAACAGGTCATGGAACTCTTCGCCCGAGTCGCCCACGAACAAGGTGCCGGCGTCGTCGTCGTCACCCACGACCACCGCTCACTCAACGTCTTTGACACGATCTACGAAATGGAAGACGGCGTCATGCGCAAGCAGCAAGAAGCCCCACTCGCCAACCACGGCTGACCGCGACGTAAGGGGTAAGTACTTGATCCTATTTGACAATCCACCTGTCAATCGACGTTGAAGTAATCATTATCAATACGCTTAACCTCAAACGTACTGGCGGTATTGACGCCCACACCGAAATCAATCATGTATTCGGCGAGTTGCTCACCGTCGATAAGAATGACTTTGGTGTCAAGATTCTTGACGTATTCTCGAGCATCAGTGGTGAATGTTGAAGTCGTGAGAAAGATACCCTTCCGAGATCGGACCCCTTGGAGAGCGCCGACAAAACCTTGAACCAAGGCGCGCCCTATTGATTGGGAGTCGTACCGCTTGGCCTGAATGTAGATCAGATCAAGTCCAAGGCGGTCTTCCTTGATAGTCCCATCGATTCCACCATCACCTGATTTGCCCACGGCCTTGCCGGCATCGCGCAGGCTGCCACCGTAGCCCATTTTCACCAAAAGTTCGACGACCAACCGCTCAAAGAAATCAGGCGATTGCTGTTTGACTTGATCAAGGAGCTCTGCCGCCAAGCCACGGCGCAATTGTTGATACGCGGCCTCAAGCGTTTCCTCGGGAGTCTTGTCGGCGTCATCTGTTGGGTCAGGTTCCTGATCGGTGTCCGATGGGGTGACAAAATCGCGCACGCCTTGATAATTTGCTACCAACCACGAGCGTGAAACTTTATTAGGGCCGTCTTGCAATACTTTCCGGCCCTCTTCCGTAAGCTGGATGTACCCCCGCTGCGGAGCATTGAGAATTCCCGCCTTTTTTAGATGACTGCAAGCCCAGTAAACACGATTGGCAAGGCGGGTTTGCTGTCCACTGGGGAGCAGTTCCTTCCGTTCTTCTTCATCAATGTTCAGTTTATCCCCCACAGGACCTGCCAGTTCTCGAACTTGATGAGGTAGCCCATCGCTTAAAAGCTCAAGAACAGGTCGGCTCATATCGTCCCAACTTGGAATAGTCATGTATTGAGTTTAATCGAAGTGGTACGCGGTTGTAAAAAGCCCACGGCGCGGGCCGTGGGCTTGGGGTGATTGTGGTTGATGAGAGCCGGGGAATTGGCCGGGACCGGGGACGGGGGGTTAACCCAGCGTGGCGCTGCGCCACCATTTGTGGTGCTTGTCGTCGAGTTCGGCGGGGCTGGGGTAGGGGTAGTGCTTCAGGCCGGTGGCGTCGCCGATGAAGAAGCCGCGGCGAATGGTGCGGTAGAAGGCCACCAGAGGCGGGTTGCGATCGACCGTTTTGGTCTTCTTGTCGCCCGCGGCGTGGGCCGTGGCCGCCAGGCAGTCCTCGATGTGCAACAGGTCGCGGTACGGCAGGTAACGCGCCAAGTGACCGTCGGCGTCACGATCCACCAAGGTGTCGGCGAAGAAAATCCGCGGCACGGCCAGGGGATTTTGCGGATCGGTGATGAACTTGGTGAACGCGGCGGGCGGTAGCGATGACACCACGCGCGGCGTCACGGGGCAAAGCTCCACGTACATGTTGGCACCCGGTTGCTCACCGGCGGCATCGTAAGGAGCCGCGTCGAGCGACAGCACGCGACCGTCGCGGGTGGCCAAGTGCAGCTTGCCATAGGCGGAGAGCGGCACGTGCTCCATGACGCGGTAGATGCTGACGTACTTGCTGCGTTTGGGCGTACCGTCGGGGTGGGGCACGCAGCGGGCCTTGGCGGCCTCGATGGGCAGGACATCGCTCTTGAAGGCGGGGTCGATCTCGAAGAAGACGACGTTGCCGGCGGTGCGCTTGGCGGTGCCCACGGCCATGTAAGCGCCGAACTCCTCGGCGGGCAGTTGCGAAGCCACCAAGGCTTCGGTGCGGTAGCACATCAGATAAAGGTGAGTGGTCATTGTTGTGTTCCCTAAAGGGGTTGGTAATCGTTAGCGCGGGGCATTTCGTTTTCAACGCGAAGTTACGAAGAGCGCGAAGCCGACTTAGTTGCCCAAGTGCAGCCAGTTGGAAATCATGGGGGCGAACTTCACGATCAGGCCGGCAAAGACGATGCTGACCATGTTCATGAGTTTGATGAGGATGTTGAGTGACGGGCCGGTGGTGTCCTTGAAGGGGTCGCCCACGGTGTCGCCGACGACGGCTGACTTGTGGGCGTCGGAACCTTTGCCGCCGTGCGCGCCGGCTTCGATGAACTTCTTGGCGTTGTCCCACGCGCCGCCGGCGTTGGACATGAAGACGGCCACGGCGAAGCCGGTGCACAGCCCACCGACGAGCAGCCCCAGCACGCCGCCGACGCCCAGCACCAGGCCCAGGGCCACGGGGATGACCACCGCGATGAGCGAGGGCAGCACCATTTCCTTTTGGGCACCGGCGGTGGAAATCGCCACGCAGCGGGCGTAATCAGGCCGATCCTTGCCTTCCATGATGCCCGGCTTTTCCTTGAACTGCCGCCGCACTTCCTGCACCATCGCCGAAGCGGCGCGGCCCACGGCCTTCATCGTCAGAGCGCTGAAGACGAACACCAAGAGCACGCCGCCGAAGATGCCCACGAGCACCTTGGGGTTGATCAGCGTGATGTGGTAGTAGTTCATGTAGTCGTTCAAGCTGGCCTTGAACCCGCCGTGGCTTGGTTCGGGAGCGCCGGCGGCGGCGGCGATTTTCACGGCCGCGGCGCGGGTGATCGCCTTGCCGTTAACGTCCACCAGCGGAATGTTGCCCGCCACCACGCCCATTTCGTTGACCACGACATGGTGCGTCTTGCCATCGTCGGTCTTGATGATCAGGGCCTCATCGTTCTGGGCGGTGATGGCGCTGATGGTCACTTGCTCGTGGGTGACTTTCTTGTCGGTGGGCGAGGGAACGTAGAGGCCGAACTTGCCGTAACCCAGATCGACGGTGCGGTAGTCGCTGCCGGGCGCTGGCTCGGCGTACACGGCGGCGGCCTCACGGTGCAGACCGACACGAACTTCCTCAAGGTATGCCGCCAGCAAGGCCAGCGCGGTCAGCGCCGCGGAACCGATGGCGAAACCCTTGCCGATGGCGGCTGTGGTGTTGCCCAGGCTGTCCAGGGCGTCGGTGCGTTCGCGGACTTCCTTGGGCAGACCGCTCATTTCCGCGTTGCCGCCAGCGTTGTCGGCGATCGGGCCGTAGGCGTCGGTCGCCAGGGTGATGCCCAAAGTGCTCAACATGCCCACGGCCGCGATGCCCACGCCGTAAAGACCCATGATGAGGTTGTCGAATCCGTCGCAGAAGCCAAAGGCCATGAGCATGCCGACGCTGACGGCCACGATGGGAATCCACGTTGACAACATGCCCTCGGCGATGCCGCCGATGATCAGTGGCCCGGTGCCGGAGGTGGCGTTATCGGCGATGTTTTTCGTCGGCGAGTATTCAGCCGCGGTGTAATATTCCGTGCCCTTGCCGATGATGAGGCCCACGACCAAGCCCACGACCACAGCCCCGAAGATGCCCCAGCCCGCCGGGCCGAACAGGGCGTAACAGATGCCCGCCGAAGCGCCCACGACCAGCAGCGACGAACCGTAAATGCCCTTGTTCAAGGCCCAAATGAGCTGGCCCATCGTAGCGCCTTCCTTGGTGTGGACCAGGAAGATGCCCAGGATGGAGAGAATGATGCCCGCCCCGGCGATCATGATCGGGGCCGAGAGATAGTTAAAAGCCATCGACTCGGGAATGTCGCCGAAGGCCACCGCCGCGACACCCAGGGCCGCGGTCGCCAGGATCGACCCGGCATAGCTTTCGTAAAGGTCAGCGCCCATGCCCGCCACGTCGCCGACGTTGTCGCCGACGTTGTCGGCGATGGTCGCGGGGTTGCGCGGGTCATCTTCGGGAATACCGGCCTCGACCTTGCCCACCAAGTCAGCGCCAACGTCGGCGGCCTTGGTGAAGATGCCGCCACCCACGCGGGCAAACAACGCCTGCGAACTAGCGCCCATGCCAAAGCAGAGCATCACGACGGTGATGGTTTCAAGGTTCATCGGCTCACCGCCGACGATGCGGTGGTGAACCAGGTAGAGGTAGGCGAACCAAAGGGTGATGTCGATCAACGCCAAGCCCACGACGGTCAAGCCCATGACGGCCCCGGCGCGGAAGGCGATGGTCAGGCCGCGGTTAAGCGACACACTGGCGGCTTGGGCGGTGCGGTTGGAGGCGGCGGTGGCCGTCTTCATGCCGAAGAAGCCCGCCAAGCCCGAGAAAAATCCGCCGGTGAGAAACGCGAAGGGCACCAGCTTGTGCTGCACTTCCAAGCCGTAGGCCATGAAAGCCAGCACCAAGGCCACGACCAAGAAGAAGATGGCCACGACCTTGTATTGGCGGGTCAGGTAGGCGTAAGCCCCTTCGCGGACGTAGCCGGCGATTTCCTGCATCCGCGGCGTGCCGGGGTCGGCGGCGATGATCGACTTGTAGAAAAAGAAGGCCATGATCAGGGCCACGACGCCCGCGGCCGGTGCCAGCCACCACCACAAGGGGATGCTGCGTTCGGCGGTTTGGACGGTGTTGACCACCACGGGATTCGTGGCGACTTCCTGGGCCCAGGCCAACGGCGCGAAAGCCAGCATGGCCGCGGTCGGGGCAAGGGTGCGTGAGAGAAGGCGGACAGTGGCGGACGGCATCGGGGCGCTCCGTAATGTCGCGGCGAGGGCGGGGCATGGTCATTGGCCGGCGCGACGGTCCGGCTGGACCTTGATCAACCGCCGCCTGGCAAGGCGACGGCATTTTTACGCTGGGAAAACGGGGGGGGGGGATTGTCAAACAAGGAAGGCAAATACCGGGCCAGACAATACCGGGGGGCCGGGGGCTGGGAACCGGGCAGGGGGCGTGACAAGCGAACGCAAGGCCACCTCTTTGGCAGCCTTTAGTCTTTTAATTTTAACGCCCCCACCCCCCCACCGCAAATCGGTGGAAAAACAACCTGCTCCGTTGGCTCTCAGAGAAAACGATCTCCAAGCCCACGGATGAAGTCACGGCTTTGGGTGACTTCATCCGTGGGATTGCACGGGGCCAGTGTTGCAGGGATGACACGAAAAAAACAGGCACTGCCGTGTTTGGCGGCAGGTTGGAAAAAGGCCCCCTGAATGCAAAAAAACAACCAACGACAGTCACCCGTCGTTGGTTGATGATTGATGAAAATAATCGGTGCGCTCAGCGCGGGCCGCGCGACCCGCCGCCGCCGCCACCAAAGCCGCCGGGACCGCCCGGTCCCTTGCCGCCGCGACCGCCGCGGGGCTTGGGCATGGGCAGAATGCCCGCCAACTGCTGGGCGCGTTTCACAGCCTTGCGCATCGCACGACGACGACGCTCGCTGGGCTTCTCGTAATAAGCCTGACGCTTGACGTCCTTGGTCAGACCCTCTTTTTCGCAGAGTTTCTTGAACCGACGCAGCATCTGCTCGGCACTCTCACCCGACCGCGCTTTGATTCGAATCGCCATGTAAGCTCCAATGGTTTACGTTGAGCCGCACATTATCGCCAGAATCCCGGCAAGATGCAAATCCCCTGTGACGTGTTTTCAACACGCCTCCCGTGGGACGTGCCCTCCCCGCCGCGGCTGATTCAATCCTGTTGTCTGGCCGCCAGAAAATCCTTGAGCATCATCGCCGCCGCCAAGGCGTCCCGCCGTTCCTTCTTGCCCCGGTGCGTCAGGCCGCTGCGACTCATCAACCCGTCGGCGGCATAACTCGTCAAGCGTTCATCCGCCAGATGCACCGGCAGCTTGAACGCCTTCTTCAACGCCTCGGCCAACAGCCGCGTCTTCTTCGCCGCCGGCCCCTCGGTGCCATCCATGTTCAGGGGCAGCCCCAGCACCAAGGCGTCAGGCCCCTGTCGCTCGATAACCCGCCCCAACTGCCGCAGCCGCTCATCGGCGTTGGATGTGACAATGATCTCCAAAGGCGTGGCGATGCCGGTGATGTCATCGCCCAGCGCCAAGCCGGTGCGTTTGTCGCCGGGATCAATGGCCAGAAAGCGCATGACCGAATCATACCCGGCCAACCCCAGACACGGACCCACCCCCACCGCCCATCGCCGCCTCCCCTTTCCGCTCTCCGCTTTTCTCTTTTCCGTTCTCCGCTCTCCGTTTTTTTTCGCATCCGCATTTGACGCTGGCGGTCAAGGCAAAGTATCATGCCATGCTCGCAATCGACGAAGCCCCCTTCGTCTAGTGGCCCAGGACAGCGGATTCTCAGTCCGCGAACAGGGGTTCGACTCCCCTAGGGGGTATTAGGTATCTGTTAGGTTCGACGCATCCCGTTGCACCTACTCGCAAAGCCCCGCAATTCGCGGGGTTTTTTGCTTTTCGGCTTTCATCGTGCGAATCCTTGCGAGCGCGTGCGTGCAGGTACTGCGCCGGATAATGCGCCGCTTTTTGCGCCGCTTTTTTCGAGCCTGTTTCTTCTTTGTGGGTGGCGTCAATCGCCCGGTCGAAATGTTCGTTTGTGACTTGCAGGTAGTGCTTGGCGGCGATGGCCGTGGAATTGCCAATCCAGGCGCAGACAACATGCAGCGGGAAAGACTCGGCCAGTTCCGTTTCCCGCGTGGCCCGCAGGTT
>JBBRGB010000105.1:0-11815 GCA_038241095.1 Phycisphaerales bacterium | reverse complement strand
GGGCGGTATGCACGATCGACGATGACCACGGGTTGCGCTTCGCTTCACCCGTGGCTACATTCCGCCACCCCTTCGGGGTGAAAACCATCACGATCGATCGCGCAGAAAAGATGTGTGCAAACTTAAAGCGTAAGCCCCCGGAGGATGTCACTTGCACCCAACGCGCACGCACAAGTTGAATCGTCCGGGGGCTTACGCCCCTCGGCTCTGATGTCGTTTTCGAAAAAAAGCGGCGAAGCGCGTGGGGCGCTTCGCCGCGGGTTTGATAAGGGTGTGCGTTGGCGATTCAAGCCCGACGCTTGCGACCGCTCAAGAGCAGCAGCCCACCCATGCCCAAGAGCGCCAGTGAGGCGGGTTCGGGAATGGCGGTGGTCACGTTGAAGCTGACGTTGCTTTGGGCAAAGACGACGCCCATGTCCACGCCGCTGACCGTGCCGGAACTGACGTTGTAGAGGCCGATGGGCAGGTAGGTGGCTCCGACCTTCCAAGTGCCGAGGTTGATGGTTTCACCGGTGTTGCCCCGGATGACATCGTAGGCGTTGTCCATTTCAAGGCTGGCACCGCCGAGGCCGGAGAAGGAACTGCCGTTCTTGAAGAAATAGGCCTGAGCGCCGGTATCAACCGTGGCCCCGGACATGGATGCGCCACCCGCGCCGTCGAAGCGGATGTAGCCGAAGTCCGACAGGTCCAAGCGGCCGACGGCGAAGGTGCCCGATGGATTGGACTTGACGTAGGAAGTGGTTGTTCCTGAAAGCTTGAGCGTGCCCGTGCCTTGAAGCGTACCGGCAAAGTTAAGTTCTTTGCCACTGTTGACCGTGATCGTCAGGTCATCGGTGAACTGGAGCGTTGTGCCAACGAGATCAACAATGGTGGCGGTGATGGTGGCGGTGGAGCCAAGATTATCCATCGTGAGGGTTTCGCCGGTGCCCTTGAGCCTGAGAATCTTGCCGCTGCTGTTGATGACGCCAACCGACAAGGTGTCATAGCCCACCATATTCTTTTCGTTCTGAATATTGGCGGTATCGCCGGCGGCGGGGATGCCGTTGTTCCAACTGGCGGGGGTGGACCAGTCGCCATCGAGGCCGCTGTAAGTCGTCGTCACGGCGGCGGAAAGCGGCGCTGCGGCACCTGCGAGTGCCAAGGCCAGGGTGCTCATCGAGAGGATGCTTTGCGAATTCTTCATGATTGCTCCTAAAAGGTAAGTGATGCTGAGACACAATTGTCAACAAGAGGACTCGATTCGGGAAAACGCGCAATACGTTGCGGTTCACCTCATTGATTCATGAAACTCCTTTCGCTTTGGGATCTTGATTGAATGACGATGACTCGTGCGTGGGGATGGAATCATTTTACCCGCCTGCGACCATTCCAGAGCAGCAGGCCACCCAAGCCCAAGAGCGCCAAGGAGGCGGGTTCGGGAATCAGGGGAACCTGAGTGGTGGAGGTGACGTCGGCGTAAGTGGTGCCGATGCGGATTTCATCGAACTTGAGAAAGTGGCTCCCGCCGGCATTATTCCACAGACTCACGGCGTCAAAAGAGAAGTCGGCCACGCTCACATCAGTGAAGGCCGGCGTCGGTGCCGGATCGCCAGCAATGGGAGTCAGCCAGCCGGTGATCTTGTCGTTGCCCGCCAGGAAGTCGATCTTCAGCACGTAGAGATCATTGGTGTTCTTGGCCACTGTGCCAAAATCGCCTTCTTTGGTCACCGTGCTGGCACCACTGGAGGTTCCCACGATGGGATCGCTTCCGTTTCGTCCCATGTACCAAGCGCGGCTGCCATCGCGGTAGAACTCCAAGCCGAGCTTATCTTTCACCTCATTGGAGGTGAACATGTAGCTGATGTAAAGCGTGGTGCCGTCGGCTCCGATGTTGCCGCCACCATTCAAGAAACTGGAAAAATTGCCGGTGACACTGGTGTCCAAACCGATGGTGGCGCGGCTATATGAAACATTGACGTAGGCCTTGTTCCCGCTGGAGTAAGCTCCACCACTGCTGAGGCTGCCCGCCTCCACGGTGTAGGGGCCGGCATTCGTGTTGGCCCAAGTATTGGTGCCAAAGCCGTTGCCCGGTCCGTTGCCCGCGAGATTGCCCGCCGCAGTGTATGTAAACGACTCCTCCGCCAGCAGGGCGGCATGCCCTTGAGAAACGCCCATTGCCAAGCCGCCGGTCAACATCAGCCCGATCATTCCAAGTTTCATGTTCGTGGTCATCGTCGTGCTCCTAAAAAGTGAAATTGCCTGCCGTGAACATCACGGCAAATTGAAGTTCTGTATTGAGAGTGAATCGCCCGCCAAATAGGTGATGCGATCCAGCACATCCTGACGCTTAAAGAAGCCGGCGTGGCCATCGGCAAAGAGGATGTTGCCTCCCTGATTCTGGTTGTGCCGGTAGAGGTCGAAGTAGGTGTTGGTGCCGGTCTTGGTCGCCACGATATCGCCCAGGTTCTTGATGTTGATGGCCTTGCCCGACAAGGTGTTGAAAGAATGGGCCTCGGCGACGTGAATCTTGATCGAGGGTTGAAGCACTCTGCTGAACTTCCGCGGGTAACCGGTGTTGGTGACCGTGGCCGGCTCGGTGAGATAGCGGCTCTCGGCGTAACCGTTGGCGGTGGGGTAGTCGTACTGGGGCCAGACGCCGCCCCAGCCCGGATCATTCGGATCAGGGCAGTGCCAAGGCGTGCCCTTGATCTTGCCCTTGCCCACCACGGTGGTGAAGTCGGTGCCGTTGAACCCGCCCCATTCGGGATTGCCCATGATCGGCCCGATGGAGTTGAACATCTGGTAATCCTTGGTGAAACACCAAGGCGTCACGCCAATCGTGCCCGGCACGTGGCTGGCGTAAGCATCGACGGGGGGAAGCTGGTTGTTGAAGTCGGCGCGGTAAATGCTGAAACCCGTGCCGATTTGCCGCAGGTTCGAAGCGCAACGCAATGTGACCGCCACCGCCCGCGCCGATTGCAAGGCTGGCAGAAGCAGGGCGATCAACAGGGCGATGATGCTGATGACGACCAGAAGCTCGATCAAGGTGAAACCATTACTCCTCCGAACGGCGCGGAATGGGCCACGCCATGCGGGCTGTGGAGCGCACGTGGATGAAGGCAGTCTGGTTTGCATAAACCGCTTCCTCGATTAAGGGACGCCAACCATCGACTCGACCAAGCGACCCGCGGGAGCCGCCACCGAAGCTCGATTCACGACCCGCACCGGCAAGACCTCATGTTCCACCGTCTCATGCGCCCCCCCAAGCATCGCCTTGTTGAGTAAACGCATGGCGGCCTGCCCCATCTCCAAAAACGGCTGCCGCACCGTGGAGAGCGGCGGCGAAAGCCACTCCGCCAAGGGATCATCATCAAAACCGATCACGCTCACATCATCCGGCACCTTCAAGCCCATCCCCTCCAAGGCGCGATACACCCAACGCGCCACGGCATCGCAACTGCACGCCAAGGCCGTGGGACGGTCTTCCCTGGCCATCAACGACTCCACGCAATCACGCACCCGTTCCGACCAGTCGCCCAGACGATCCTTTTCCGTCACCAAATCGCACACCAAGGCGGGATCAAACGGCAAGCCCGCCTGACCCCAAGCGTCACGCAAACCGGTGAGCCGGCCTTGAACGGTGTCGGCGTGCAGGTCGCCGATGAACGCGATGCGACGATGCCCGTGTTCCACCAGTGTGCGGCCCACCTGCATCCCGCCGTCGTAATTGTCGGCCATGACCGAAGGCACTTCGATGTCGCGCAGCCGCTGATCCACCAGCACAAAGGGGAACCGCTGTGCCCGCAGGGCGAAAAGAGCCTCGCTGAAAGCGGCGCTGTGCAGGGAAACAATGATCGCCCCCCGCGCCGGACCGGCGGGCAGTTGCCGCACCACCTCGGCGTCCAAGTCCGCGTCGCCGTGGGCGTCGTACAGCTGCGCTTGGATGCCCAAGTCCTTGGCCGCGGTTTGGGCACCGCGCGAGATTTGCAGGCACGGTTCCCACTGCAAATTGGCCGCCACGATCTGTACGCTACGGGTGCTGACATTCCGCGGACGAACGTAAAGCCCCTTGCCGGGCCGGCGTTCCAGAAGTCCTTCATTGACAAGGATTTCGCTGGCGCGACGCACGGTCATGCGGCTGATGTTTTCCCGCCTGGCCAACTCGTGTTCCGACCCAATGAGATCCCCGGGCTGAAACTGCCCCTTGCGAATGGACTTCCGCAACCCATCGGCCAGGGTCGTGTAAATCGGGGAACCGGTACTGGTACTGGTAACATCGGGCATTGAAAGGATGGTACACCCCGCCCTTGGTGTTGTCAAGGGTTTTTTGGCTGCTAATCCAAAAAACGTGAGTTTTTTCAGAGTGGGCACGGTGCCACACGGCATCCCGAACAGGGTGCTGTGTGTTCCTTGAACAAATTCACTCACGCCCCGACGTACTTGGCGTAAATGCTCTTGGCCACGGTGGCTTCCTTAGTGCCCTTGACAATCGCCCGGCCATCGGCAAAGAGGGTCAACTCATAGGGCTGGCTGTTGTCGGTGATCTCGGCGCGAAGCATGAACTTGTTGGCGGTCACGCTGCCATGCGCTTGGAGTCGACTGGCGATTTCCTCGAAGTCGAGTTTCCCGGCCACCTGCTTCTGTGAAAGCTGCACGGCATTGCGACCGCAAAGCGTGGTGGTGCTGGAGCCGAACTTGCCATCGAGGAACTCGAAGTCGCGGTGCTTGCAGCAGACGCAGTCGCCCACATCGTAAGCCTTGGCGACCTTGAATTGCCGCCAGGTGTTGGCCCAGAGGTCGATGTTGAGCATGGTCGGGTTGACCGCATCGAGGTTGCCGGTAAGAATTTTCAAGGTTTCGGAGACCTGTTGATTGGCGATGATGGAGACAGCCGGGCCTATGACGCCGGCGGTGTCGCAGGTAGGGTTGACGCCGGGGGGCGGGGCCTGCTCGAAAATGCAGCGCAGGCAAGGCGTGGCGCGACCGGCTTTTTCCCATGCGGAGGAACCATCGCCGTGGGGCAAAATGGTGTAGGAAGCGCCGACCGTCCCCACAGCGCCGCCGTACACATAGGGAATCGCGTGTTTTACAGCCACATCATTGGCCAGGTAGCGGGTCTCGAAGTTGTCCACGCCATCGACGAGAATATCGACCTTGCCGTAGTCGGGATTGTTGATCCCCGCCAGGCGTTCGATGTTGCCGTGGTTGACATCATCGACGATGGCCGTGACGCGAACTTGCGAGTTGATTTTGGCGAGCTTTCGCCGGGCGGCCTCGGCCTTGGGGATGGCGTTGGCGACATCATCCTCATCGAAGAGCACTTGGCGTTGCAGGTTGGTCACTTCGATGAAGTCGCGGTCCACGATGACCAGGTGCCCCACGCCGGCGCGGGCCAGCATGTTGGCGATGACCGTGCCCAGCGCTCCGCAGCCGATGACCAAGGCCGTGGCGTTGAGAAGTTTGCGTTGACCCTCCTCCCCGAAGCCGGGCAGAAGCATCTGACGGTGATAGCGTGCGAGATCGTGGGGCATGGGGTTTCCGGTTATTTTTAGGAGTTACACAGATAAACAGGAATAGTCTTGAGTCTTGAGAGTTGAGTCTTGAGGTTTCAAACCGCAAGCGTGGACGTACAGATCGGTCTTAATCTCAAGACTCAAGACTCAAGACTCAAGACTCAAGATTTCTCCTCATCCAGCGACGAGGCTGCCGCCCTCGACGGGATCGACCTTGACGCCCTGCTCGATGAGAAAGCGCAAGGCGGCATCGACTTGGGCCTCTTCACCGGTGAAGAGCACGGCCATGATGCCGATGTCACGCTGCACACTGGCCTGGCGGATGTCGAACATCACGTCGGGAAACTCGCGCGACATTTTCCAGAGGCACGGTTCCTGCTGGCGGCCACCTTCAAACGTCAACCAATTCTTGCGTGTCACTTGGGGCATGAGGATTCCTTTCAAAGGCTGAAAATACGTTGACACCGACTCAACCGCCGGCGATGGCCGGGACGATGGCCAGTTCATCCCCGGCCTTGACCGGCGTCTCCTGGTTCTCCAAAAAACGGATGTCCTCGTCATTGACATAGATGTTGATGAAGCGGTTGACTTCGTTGGCATCGGGGTTCTTGTAGAGCCGCTTGCCCAGTTCGGGATACTGTGTGGTCAAATTGGTCAGCACCTGGCCCACGGTCTGGCCGGCGACGGCCACGGTGTCATGGTTGCCCGTCTGGGGTCGCAAAGCGGTGGGGATGCGAACGGTGATGGCATCGGTCATGGTCAAGCTCCTTTGAGAGTATCAAAGCGTGAAAGTAGTTTTGCGTGATAGTATCAAATCAAATGCCCGCGGCATTGAGCAACGGTGATGTCTCTTGCTCGAAGCTAGCGACGAGGCTATCGAAATCCTGAAGTTTGGCGGGGATGGCCGGGGCGTGGTTGAACTGGCCGCGGAGGACTTCGACGGTTTTCAAGCCGTTGCCCGTGATGCAGACGCAGATCGACTCATCGCGGGGAATCCTGCCACTTTCGATGAGTTTCTTGGCGCAGGCCAGCGTCGTACCCCCGGCCGGCTCGGTGAAGATGCCTTCGGTTTGCGCCAGCAATTTGATGGCGGCGATGATTTCGGGGTCGGTCGCCGAGGCGCTCCAACCGCCGGTGTTCCGCACCAGTTGAATCACGTAGTAACCATCCGCCGGGTTGCCGATGGCGATGCTCTTGGCGATGGTGTTGGGCTTCTGCGGCTTAAACAAGTCGGCCCCTTCCTCGATCGCCAGCGAAACGGGATTGCACCCCGCGGCCTGGGCGGCGTGAAACACGGGCTTGTTGTCCTCCACCAGCCCCAGCCCAATGAACTCCTGATACGCCTTGGCGACCTTGGGCAGAATCGTCCCGCCCGCCACGGGCACCACGGTGTGCTTGGGCAAGCGCCAACCCATTTGCTCGGCGATTTCAAAGCCGTGCGTCTTGGCGCCTTCGGTGTAGAACGGCCGCAAGTTCACATTCACAATCGCCCAGCGATACTTGTCGGCGATCTGCGAACAGAGGCGGTTGACATCGTCGTAATTGCCTTTGATGCGCACGATCCGCGGGCCAAAGACGCTCATGCCCGCCATTTTTCCTTCTTCCAAGTCATCGGGAATCATGACGAAGGTATGCAGGCCCGCCTTGGCGGCATGGGCCGCGACGCTGTGCGCCAGGTTGCCCGTGGAAGCGCAGCCGACGGTGGTGAAGCCGAACTCGATGGCCTTGGTCAGCGCCACCGCCACCACGCGATCCTTGTAGGAAAACGTGGGGTAGTTGACGCTGTCATCCTTGATGTAAAGCTCGCGCACGCCCAGCTCACGCGCCAAGTTGTCAGCCTTGATCAACGGGGTGAAACCGGAACGCAGCCCGGCACGGGGTTCGCCCTCAATGGGCAGCAGGTCGCGGTAGCGCCACAGCGACGCTGGGCCGGCCTCGATGGAGGCCCGCGTCACCTTGCCCCGCATCGCGGCATAGTCGTAGGCGACCTCCACCGGGCCGAAGTCGTTGTCGCAGACCGTGCGCGGCTCAATGGGGTAGGTGGCTTCACACTCCTTGCAGCGGAGCGATTGAACGTAACTCATCGCGGCTCCCGATTGGAGAAGGCTTGGGGCTTGGGGCTTGAGGCTTGAGTTCTCGGTATTCCAAAAAACAAGCCCCGTCTTAAATTAAGAAGGGGCTTGCTCGAATGCTGGTGGGCAGTGAGTTGGCCGCTTCTTATCTTCCCCCGCTTGGGTTCGAGGCTTTTGGCATCGAAACCGTGAAGCGAGGCGGGATTTCGCACCTGTTGTCGCCGGCCGACTTGCGTCATGCCGGGAGGTTGCGGTGGCTTCGACGGGCCCGTCCCTCAGCCACTCTTGATAAGTCGCGTATGTAATTGTTGAGAACAAGTCTAAGCTGGTGTCATCGCATCGTCAAGTTCGGCGGGGCCGAAATGCGACGAAGCGGATGATGACTCCGCCGCCCTCGCCTTACCAGGCGAAGTGGGCAAACGCCTTGTTGGCGTCGGCCATGCGGTGGGTGTTTTCCTTGGTGGTCACGGCCTTGCCCTCGTTGTGGGCCGCGTCAGCCAATTCCTTGGCCAGCCGCAGGTACATGGGCTTGCCCTTTTCATCGCGGGCGGCGGTGATGATCCAGCGGAAAGCCAAGCTCTGCTGACGCTTGCGGCTCACGGGCATGGGCACCTGATAGTTAGCGCCACCGACACGCTTGGAGCGGACTTCGACCTCCGGACGTACGTTGTTCAAGGCTTCGTGAAACACGTCGATGGCCTTGGGTTCGCCCTTGGTGCGACGCTCGATTTCATCCAACGCGCCGTACACGATGCGCAGGGCGACGGTTTTCTTGCCGTCCTGCATGATGCAATTGATGAAGCGGGCCAGCACCATGTCCTTGAAACGGGGGTCGGGCTGGAGGAACTGGTCACCGTTGGAAATACGACTTGCCATGCGAATCACCTTTCAATGGGCGGCTCATCTGCCTGACCTTGGCCGGGCCATGTGTTCACCGTCGCGGGCCACACGCCCGGCCACGATTACTTGCCGCGAGTGAAAAAAACTAAGCTCGAATTACTTGCCGGCCTTCTTGACGCCGTACTTGCTGCGGCCCTTGCGGCGACCTTCGACGCCCAGGCAGTCCAGCGCCCCGCGGACGACGTGGTAACGCACGCCGGGAAGGTCGCGGACACGACCGCCGCGCACCAGCACGATGGAGTGCTCTTGAAGGTTATGCCCTTCACCGCCGATGTAAGCGGTGATTTCCTTGCCGTTGGACAGGCGGACACGGGCGACCTTGCGAAGCGCCGAGTTGGGCTTCTTGGGGGTGACGGTCTTGACCTGCAGGCAGACGCCACGCTTCGAGGGCGAGCCGGCGAGGTCTTTGACCTTGCTCTTGGCGTGTGCGGCGACGCGGGGATTGCGAACCAGTTGGTTGATCGTGGGCATGGTGGGTTCCGTACTGGATAAATCGAGCCGGGCATTATAAACCAATCCCCGCCCTTAACGCAACCAAGGCGAAAAGCCGTTTCGCCACGGTTGGGAAAGACGCTAGCATAACTCGCCAACGTATGGCTGCCGACAATCATTCCATCCGCGCCGCATCGCATTTGCATCACGCCGACACTGTCGAGCCGGGTGGGCTTTTTGTTGGCCGACCCAAGGGGTGGCTGCCCTACGGCGACATCATTCGCGCCGTTGGGGCCTTGGCGGTGGTGCTGGCACACGTGGCTCAAGAAGGGACGCGGGACCCGCAGCTGCTGGACACGGCGGGGTGGTGGTTTGCCGCCTGTCTCGATGCCGCGGGACGCTGGGCCGTGCCTTGCTTTCTGATGCTTTCCGGGGCCATTTTCTTGAATGCCGGGGATGGCGAGCCAACGCGGCGGTTCTATCAAAAACGGGTGGCCCGGCTGGGGGTGCCCATGAGTTTCTGGCTGGTCTTTTACCTCTTCTGGAACGTTTGGCTCTGGCATGAACCGCTGACTTGGGCCGGCTCGGCGCAGTTGCTGCTCTCCGGGGCCACCGCCATCCACCTGCATTTCCTGGCGGTCATCATGGGGCTGTATCTCTTCACGCCCATGCTGCGGGTGTACGTCCGCCACGCACCGCCACGACAAGTCTTCGTCGCGGCCTCGGCGATACTGGCGCTGTCGCTCTTGTCAGGCGGGGTCGAAGCCCTGCATGGCCGGGACACACTGATGACGGCCAACGTCTTTAACCGCTTCGTGCCCTATCTGGGCTACTTCCTCCTGGGTCACACGTTGCGGGGCGTGACCTTGGGCCGTGGCGGATTGACCTTGGCTTGGGCTCTGTTTTTCGTCGGCATCGTGGCCACCGCCTTGGGCACGCGCGGGCTGTTGACTCTTGCACCAGCAGGGCAAGGCGGGCTTTATCTTTACAGTCAGGTCAGTCCCACCCGAGCCTTGGAATCCATCGCCGCGTTTCTCATCATCGCCACGCTGTTTGCCCGCCGCGACCCCGCCACGGCCAAGCACAGTTGGATTTCCCGCTGGATCGCCCCGGCCTCGCTGGGAACGTATGTCATCCACGTGGTGTTCATGGATCTGTTTTTCAAGGCGGGCGTACACACCAATGAACCCAACGTGTGGGTCGGCCTGCCGCTGCGGTTGCTGGCGGTGTATCTGGCCAGCGTGGCCGCAACGTTGCTCTTGCAACAGGTGCCAGGCGTGCGGCGAGTGGTGGAATAGCACCCATAAACCGCAAGGAAGGATCCGGTGCCACACGGCATCCCGCTGCGGGTGCTGTGTGTCGGTGAACGTCAGCATCCCATCCCACAGAAGAAACCGCTCCGAGCCGCGGTTTCATCCGTGGGCTTAGAAGTTCCCAACCAACCGAGTTCAACTCTTCCGGGTTTTTCAAGCCTCAAGCCTCTAGGCAAACGCATGTGGATTTACAATAGCGCTACGCTGCGAGCCGCGACTGTAAGGGAGCGGGTTTTTTGCCCTGATTAACTGGGGTTGTCACCCGCTCCCTTACAGTCGCGGCTCGCCAAGTGGCGTTGTTTCCGGCATATGCGTTTGCCTTGCCCCAAGCCTGCTTTCCTCACGTCGAATAGTCGGCGTTGATGGCGACATACTCACGCGACAGGTCGCAACCCAACCACGTGGCCTCCGACGTGCCGGCTCCAAGGTCGATGGTGAAGACCACTTCCTTGCCGCTCATCAACTTGGCCATCTGCTTGGTCGGTTCACGGCCAGCTTCGGTCGGCTCGCCATCGGCGAAAACGCAGACCTCCCGCTTGGCACCCAGGTGCAGGCTCATGCGTTCGGGCTTCATGGCCGCGCCGCTGTAGCCCGCGGCCGTCACGATACGGCCCCAGTTCGGGTCCCCGCCATGCACGGCGCACTTCACCAGTGGACTGTCCACAATCACCCGGCCCACACGATCGGCGTCGCGCCAGTTGCGCGCCCCGCGAACGATGACCCGATAGACCCGCGTGGCACCCTCGCCATCCTTGACGATCTGATACGCCAAGTCCTGGCACAGATCGATCAACGCATCGCGCAGGACGCGGTAGTCCTCATCGCGGGCGCGGATCAGCCCGTTGCCCGCCAGGCCGCTGGCGAGGATGACCAAGGTGTCACTGGGGCTGGTGTGTTGATCGACGCTGATGCGGTTGAAGCTGGCGCGGGCGGCATCCTGAAGCATCAATCGCAGCGGCAGCGGTGAAATGGCCGCATCGGTGGTGATGTAGGACAGCATGGTGCCCAGGTTCGGGGCGATCATGCCGCTGCCCTTGCACATGCCCGCCAGATGCACGGTTTTACCATCGAGCGTGAGTTTGCGATAGGCGGTCTTGGGCACCAGGTCGGTGGTCATGATGGCGGCGGCGGCGGCGGTGTCGGCCTTGGGGCCGCGATCCAACTCACCACTCAGGGCCGTGATGCCGGCGCTGATTTTCTCCATCGGCAGCGGGCGGCCGATGATGCCCGTGGAACTGACCAGCACCTCGCGCGGCTCGCAACTGATGGCGTCGGCGACCTGCTTGCACATGGCCCAAGCGTCGCGCAGGCCTGGTTCGCCGGTCGAGGCGTTGGCGTTGCCGCTGTTGCAGATGATGGCGCGGGCCTTGCCTTGGCTGAGTTTCAAGTGCCGCTGATCCACCAGCACCGGGGCACTCTTGACGCGGTTGGTGGTAAAGACGCCCGCCGCGGCGCAGCTCACTTCGCCCACCAGGAGCATCAGGTCGCTCTTGCCGGAGACTTTGATGCCGCAGGTTCCCGCCGCGGCGCGAAAGCCCCGCGGGGTGGTGATGCCCGATGGTGTCGTTTTTTTGGCCATGCCCGACATTATGACACAGTGGGCCGG
>JBBRGB010000104.1:0-11850 GCA_038241095.1 Phycisphaerales bacterium | reverse complement strand
GGCCGGGGTCTGGTCGGGCATGGGAATCCGCTTGGAGTAGCTTTCGAGCTTGCGCAAGGCACCGACGAGGCCCAGGGGCGAGCCGGCCATCGCGGCCCCATCGGCATCGGCGACAAACTCGCGGCTGCGACTGATCGCCATTTGGATGAGCATCGCCGCCACCGGCGCGAGAATGATCATCAGCACCAGGCCCACGATGCCCAACGGGTTGTCACGACTGTTACGCCCGCCGCCGAAGAACAGGGCCATGCGACTGATGAAAAAGATCGCCCCGGCAATGGTGGCGGCAATGGTGCTGGTGAGCGTGTCGCGGTTTTTCACGTGCGACAGTTCGTGGGCCATGACGCCTTCGAGTTCATCGTAGGAGAGTAGTTTCAAGGCACCGTGGGTGACGCAGACCGCGGCGTGGCTGGGGCTGCGGCCGGTGGCGAAGGCGTTGGGGGCTTCTTGGGGCGAGATGAAAACGCCGGGCATGGGCAGGCCCGCGTTGGTGGCCAAGCGCTCGACCATGCCGATGAGATCGGCGGCGGTCTGCGGATTGGCGGGCTTGGCGCGCATGGCGGCCAAGGCCATCTTGTCAGAGAAGAAGAAGGCCACGAAGTTCATAACCCCGCCGAAGAGAAAGGCGACGATGAGGCCCGTGCGACCACCCGCGGCCGCGCCGATGACCATCACCAACACCAGCAGGGCCGCGAGCAAGACCGCCGTTTTAACGTTGTTCACAAAGCGTGTCATGGTGGTAAATGATATGCGGGCAGGTGTCTCAAAACGCCGCCATTTTCCAGGCCGCCAGGATCATCAGGGCGATGAAGAAAAGGCGCATGAGTCGCACGGGCAGGCGGTGGGTTAGCAGAGCGCCGAGGTACCCGCCGATCCAGCAGGTCGGTGCCAGCACCGCCGCCAGCGCCAAGCCGGTGGTCCAGGAATAGGGGTGCGAGGTCACAATGCCGGTGACGGGATTGACCAGCGTGAAGTTGTGTTCGTGGAGGGTGGCGTTTTTGTAGATGGCGCCGAAGGTGGCGCTGACGACCATGACGGCCGAGCTGTTGGCGATGGCCGCGCGCAGGGGGAGGTTGAGAATCACCTGTTGCAGAGGCACGGCCACCGCTCCGCCGCCGATGCCCAGCAGGCCCGCCAGACCGCCCATGATGACGCCGATGCTACCGCTGCGGACGGGCGTGATGTACAGGATGCGGCCCTCGTTGTTGGACTGCTTGCGATTCAGACGCATGATGTTGACGACGATGACATAGATGAGAAAGATCGCCAGCAGCCGCCCCAGCCAGATGCCGCCGGTGCGGTCGGCGAAGAGCGGCAGGTTACTGGCAAAGACGCCCAGAAAAACCCCAACGACCGCCAAGGGAATCATCCATCGCAGCACGGCCGGCACCACGGCGCGATACTGCACGTGCCTCAGCGTCGCGGGCACGGCCACGGCGACGTTGGCGATCATGGCGGCGGCTTGGTAAAGGTGCTGGTGGCGACCCATGAGCATGGTCAGGCCGGGAATCATCAGCACGCTGCCCCCCACGCCCAGCATTCCGCCGAGCAATCCCGCCGCCAAGCCAAGCAAGGCGATCATGAAAATCAACATCGGCGTCAGCGATAAGTCAGTCATGCCAAAGTTATAGCAAGGCGCGGGATGCGCGGCGCGGCGTCGGAGCCGTGGGGCGTAAGCCCCCAGACGATGGAGCATGGACGCACGTTAACACGGGGACGTTCGACCTGGGGCTTACGCCCCGCGGCTCGGATAAACAGGGCGACGCAAAAAGAAAAGAGCCGCGGACTTGCATCACGCGGCTCTGATGGTGTTTCAATAATCGCCCCAACTCACTTCGGTAGCTTCGCCAGTTCCTCCGCCGCCTTGGCGCGAATCTTGTTATCCGGCTTGTCCTGCGCCGCACGCTCCAAGTGCCGCCTGGCCCATTCCACGTTGCCTAAATCACGGTACACCACACCCAGGTGGTAATGCACCTCAGGCACGTTGGACAGGAAGGGAATGGCCTTGGTCAGGTGATCCAGCGCCGCCTGCTTGTTGCCCCGGCGGTATTCGATCCAGCCCATCGTGTCGAGCAGGGCCGGCATCTGATCACTCATCTTCCAAGCCGCCTGCGCCACGCTGTAAGCCTCGTCCAACTTACCGGGCTGATGCTCGGCCAAGAGATACCCAAGATCGTTGGCGACGCCCAATTGCAGCGGCCCGCCTTGGGCATAAAGCAACTGCAACTCCTTGATCGCCTCGTCATACTTGCCGGCCTCGGTAAGCATCTGCGAGTTGAAATAACGCAGCAACTGATTGTCCGGCTCCAAGGCCACGATCTTACTCACGGCCGTGGCGGCGGTGGGATAGTCGCGTGCATCCTTGGCCGCCTGCGCTTGGAAGTAGAACGAAAGCGTCGAAGTCGGTAACGCCGAGAAAATGCGGTTCCGCAGCGGGTCCAGCGGCTCCTGCATCGCCAACAGAGCTTCCGCCCAAAGGCTGTAGGCCGGGGTGAGTGAAGGCACGACCTTGGTGATGCCTTCGCAGATATCCGCCGCCATGCGCGGCAGCTTCACTTCCATCGCCACGCGGGCCGCGGCCAGTTGCCTAAAGGCGTTTCGCATGTCCACGCTGCTGGCGTCCGGGCGACTGATGATGGCGTCAAGATCGCTGCGGAAGATGGTTCGCATGGACTGCGTTTTCTCCACCGCCTTGCGGGCAACCTCTAGATCGCCGCGTGACATGGCGATGATGAAGGCGTCAAACGGCGGGTACTTGTCCGGCGCTTTGGCGCTGGGTTCGCCCAGCATCGCCGCCATCATCGGGCCGTACCATGAGTCATTGAGCGCCGGGGTGTTCAAGTAAAGCTGCCGGCCCTGCTCGCCGCGCTTGGTGCTCACCAGCGTGACGATGCGGGCCGCGATGACCTGCGGCGAGACGCCGATGTCGCGGTTGACCAATTCCAATTCCTGCAACAGCCGCTCGTAATCCCGCGCCCGATCCGCCAGCCCTACGCGGATGCTGTACCACGCCATGCGCATCTGCGGGGTCAAGCCTTCGGTGGCGAGTTTTTCCTGGCTCCAACGCAGCAGTTGTTCGCTTTGGGCGTTGCGCAAATCGAGCGTCAACAACTCGTTGGTGGCCACGCCGACGAATCGAGCATCCCCGGCCATCGCTTCGAGACGTTTGCGGGCTTCGTCAACCTTGCCCATGCCCTGTTCGATGCGGGCCACGATGACTTGGCCGGTGGCGTATTGCGCCGCGTATTCGGGAATCTGCAACAGCCGTTCCCGCGCCTGCTCATTGCGATCCAAGGCCCACAGCGCCCGGCCCATCGCCAGAATCACGCGCGGGTCATGCACCCGACCTTCGAGTTCGAGTTGGTCGAACGTGCTGGCGGCTTGCTGGTCAAGGCCCAAGCCCACGAACAGTTGCCCCAACTCCGCCAAGGCCGTGATCCGCGAAGCCTCATCAAGCTTGGCCATGTCACGGTAAGCCGCTTCCACGCCCGGATAATCGCGCTGCACCAAACGCACCGCGGCAAGCTGACGATACAACGTTGGTTCCTGCGGATGGGCCTTGATGGCGTCCACCAGCGTCTTGACCGATTCATCGAGCCGATTGGCACGCATGAGCACTTGGCTCTTGAGCAGGTACAAGCCCGGCTCGCTGGGCCGCATGGCGATCCATTCTTCGCTCAACGCCAAGGCGCGATCGTCCCGGCCCACGTTCAAATAACGCTGGATCAGCCCCAACCGCACCATCGTTTGATCCGGCGGTAAGGTCTTGGCAATCGCGTCCAAACGTTGGGCGATCTGCTCGGGCTTCAAGTCCGGCGTCTCCATGTCGATCTTGCGCAGGTTCGCTTCCGAAGCCGAAAGATCGGCCTTGATCAAAGCGTCGTACACCGCGCTGGCGGCCTTACGATCCTTCTTGGCCAGGTAAACCCGGGCCGTGGCGTCAGCGATGGCCAGCGCCATCTTGTCGCGGTTCTTCACCGCCGGAGCGTAAATCGGCTCCAAGAGACGCAACGCTTGGTCGTAACGCTCACGAGCCGTGAGCATCGCCGATTGCGTCAGACGCGAGATCACTTCATTGAGCGGCTGAAGTTTCGTCAGCTCCAACAGGCCGCGATCAAACATTTGCTGCTCGACGTAGAACCGCCCCAAAATCGCCCAAGCCTGGGCGTTGTTGGGCTGGCTTCGCACCAAGGCCTGGAGATTGGCCTCGGCTTGGTTTGGGTCTTTTTGTTTCAGTGCAACGAGCGCCAAGATTTGCCGCAGCGTGGGGTCGGGATTGCCCGACGCCAAGGCACGGTTGGCAATGTCGCTGGCCTCGCGCAACTCGCCTTGCCGCACCTTGAGCATCGCCAGCAATGCGGGGTTGGAACGTTCGTTGACGTTTTGCGGATCGACCTTGACCAAGTGCTCGTTGGCCTTTTCGTTGTTGCCCATCGCCTGGTAAATGCGCACCGCCAGCAAGTGCATTTCCGCGTTTTTCGGATCGTCTTCGAGAATCTTGTTCACATGCGACAGGGCGTCGTCATAAAGCGAAAGCGACGCCAAGCCACGCGCCAAAGTCGCCCGTGCCCGCGCGTTGCCCGGCTCCTTGGCGACCACCGGTTCCATCAAGGCCACGGCCTTGTCAAACGCGCCACGCTGCAAATACAGCTCGGCGAGCATCTGATCCACCCCCGTGATGTCCGGGAAACGGTTGCGAAGCTCGGTGAGCATTTGCCGCACTTCATCATCGCGGTTCAACAGCAGCATCACCTGCGCCAACCGCAGATGGTTGGCGATTTCATTGGGCTGCCGGCTAATGAGTTCGCGGGCCCACTGCTCGGCCTTCTGGTTCTCTTGAATCGCCATGTAGCCATCGACGAGAATCGCCACGTGTTCGACGGTCAGCGGGCGGATGTTCTCGACGTTGCGCAGCACCTCGGCGATGACGTTGGGCCGATTGGCGGTTTGCTCAAATTGAACCTTGAAACGGATGGCGCGGGGGTCGGTGGGATTGCGGTTGTAATAGGCATCGACCTCGGCGGCGGATTCGTTGAAGGTGCCGGCGTCGGCCTGGGCACGCAGAAAATACTGCCGCGCCAAGTGGTCATCCGGGTTCAAGTCCAACGCCGTGCGCAGGGCCTCCTTGGCCATCGCCACATCGCCCGTTTCCAACAGCGCCATGCCGTACACGCGATGAACTTCATTGGAGCGGACTTCCGTCGAAAGCTGCTGAAGAATCTCCTTGGCGGCCTGGTAATCCTTGTCGTGGAACTTCACCTGGGCATCGAGAAACCGCGCCAACTGATGGTGCGGCTCGGCCTTCAAGATCTCGGCGAGAACCGGCTTGGCCTCCTCGTATTTTTCATCGCGCAGGGCCAAGCGGGCCTCGGTGATTTTCCATTGCGTGTTGTTGCGGCCCGCGGGATCGACGCCAACCTGAAGCTTCTTGGCCACATCCCGCCGCTCGGTCCAGGGATGCACGCTCTCGGGCATGTTGATGAGGCTCATGGTGGCGCTGGCCGCGAGGTTGGCGGGAATCTGATCCTGCTTGGCCAGCGACTGCGTCAACACCAAAATCTCAGGCCAATCCTGCGCCTCGGAGAGCAGCGACAGATGCAGTTCCGCCGCCTGAAAATGCCGGGGGTCTTTGGCCAGCACATCGCGCAACATCTTGCGGGCGTCGTTGATGGCCAAGTCGGTGTCGCGTTGGATGCGACGAAGCTCCGGGCCAGGGCGGGCGACGCCTTGGTCGTCGATTTCCATGCTCTTGATGTCCGAGCGAATCGCCGCCGCCAGCACACGCAGGCGGGCCACTTCCACCAGCTTCAAACGCGCCTTGATGAAGTCGCTTTCAAGCTCGCTCTTGTCGTTGGTCGCCAGCCACTGCGCCTGGGCGGTGCCGATGTCCACAGCCTTGGCGAACTCTTCGCCGCGCTGGGGATTTGTGGCGAAGTCGCTTTGATTCAGCAGATTATTGGTGCGCTGAAAGGCCCATGAGATCATCATCCGCCGAGCTTTGGCGTTGTCGGGCTGCTTGTTCAGAATCGCTTCGAGAGTGACCTTGGCCTCTTCGAGTTTCGCCAGGCGCATCTGAGCCTCGCCCTTGACGAGCATGGCCTCCTGATCGTCAGGCCGCTCGGTAAGCACGGACTGCGAAAGCTCCAGCGCCGCGTCGGCCTTGTTGTTGGCCAAGGCGATTTGTGCCCGTTGCAGGCGGTGATCCGCCGATTCACCGCAGGCGGCAAGTGTCAGCGTCAGCGCCAGCAACAGCGCCGTTACCGTCATGCGGGCCAAGGAACGGGTCATGGGAACGGTTCGGAAAGTCTGATGAAGTGTCATAGTCATTTCTCTCTTGCAAAACAGGGGGCGACCAATTGCGTCCCTTAAGGTTAATGAGTTTGCGTCTCGGCGGCATCTTTGGCCAACAGGGCCGCGATCCAAATCGCAGGCACCGCGTAGCCGATGCCGGTGGGACGTTCGATCAAATGCTCGCGGGTCTTGTCGCCCAAGGCCTTGTTGACAATGGCGATGACCCGACCGCTGCGGGCGTCGAAAACAGGGCTGCCACTGTTGCCCGGCAGGACGGTGATGTCGAGCTGATAAATGTCGTAAGGATTGCGAATGGCGGCGACGAGTTCGGGCGTCAGTTTCGCCCCGCGCGGCAACGGCAGCACCGCTGGAACCACCGCGGCAATCACGCCCTTGTGCAAGGCCGGCACCAAACCCAGCACTGTGCCCACGGGATAGCCCATCACGCCGATCTCTCGGCCTTGCCGCGGCAAATCGCTGTCAAGCGAAACCGCGCGACCCGCCGGGCCTTCAAACCGCAGCAAGGCCACATCGTGAAAAGCATCCTCCTGAATCACCCGCGCCGGTTGGCCGCGATTGTCACGGCCATCGACGAAAAACACGCGCAGATCATCCAGACTCTTTTCCGTCTCACGCACACCGTTGACCACATGGGCGTTGGTGGCGATGGTCAGGCCATCGCCAACGATGAAGCCCGTGCCGTAGTAGCGAATGCTGGGCAGTTCGTTTTCCTTGTAGGCACCCACCGCCACGATGCCGAGACGCAAGGCCGCGGCGTGATTGACAAAAGCGTCACTCGGATCACTGGCGATTTCACCGCGATCCTGGGCCAGAACCAGTCCACCCAGCACCGCCGCCGCAAGCGATGCGACAACCACCAGTGCGCGGAACATCGCAAAACCTCCGCAGCGAGCCGCGCCCGTCAGGAAGCGGTTTCCGCGATTTTGGCGTGGGGTGGTCGTCCGCTCCCTTACGGTCGCGGCTCGCTGGGTGGCCTCCATGCGAAAATGGTCAAGCTTTTTGCTCATCATTGCAACACCCCCGCGTCCAAAGCCTCGGCCGCACTCACCGGCGGGGGATTGTTGGTCAGGTTTTCCAACTCGCGCAAGGCCGCATCGGCCGAAGCGCCACCCTGCCGCAAGAGCTTTTGATACGCCTCCATCGCCCCGGCCACATCGCCGCGCCGCGATGCCAAGCGCCCTTGCAAAATCAGCACCCGTGGCGAGTCGGGTTGATGCTCCGCCAAGCCGCGCAACAAGACCGACGCCTCGGGCAACTGCTCGGTTTCCAGCAAACCTTGAATCTTGTAGGCCAGCAAAACACCTTCGCCGGGCCGATAGCGCAGGAGGCTGTTGCAAAGCTGCACCAGACGATCCGCCGGCATGACCACCATCGCCCGCGCCAAGAGCGCATCCATCTGCCGGGGCGTGGTGCGCGGGTCGGCCAGGGTGGTGGTGATCGTCGCCGAAGCGGCAGGCGTGCGACCCGCCGCCAGATAAACATCCACCACCGCGATTTGCATCTGTGCCTGACGGTGCGGCGTGGAGAGCGCCAAGTTTTCAAAGGCCCCGACGGCGATCTCCATTTGCCCCGTCGCCAAGTTGCTCCGTGCCCGCAATTCACCCGCAAGACTGCGCAATTCCGAACCGCCCGGCTCGGCGCTGATGGTCATTTCCGCAGCGTGCAGAGCGTCCAAGGGCCGGCCCGTGGCCAGGTCAAATCGCGCCAAGGCCAGCGAAGCGAGCTGCGGATTGGCGCTCTTGGCCAGTTCGATATAACCCCGCGCTTCGAGTGGATCGTTGGCGGCCATCGCCTTTCGCACGGGCAACAGCACTGCTGGCTCACACCAGGCGTGGCGCGAAAGCAGCAGTTGCAAGGCGTCGCCGGTGGCACCCTGGCTGCCGCGATTGACGGCTTGCGCCAGGAAAATCCAATCCGAAAGCATCGGCCGCTCATCGGCGAAAGCCGACTGCCCACCGGCGATCAACTGCGGCGAAGCGGAGACGTTGAGCGTCTCATCCACGAGTTGCACTTCGGCATCTTCGGGCATCAACCGCTTCCACTGTTCCAGGTGTTGTTGCGCGATTTCACGTCGGCCCAGCATCCACGCCAGCAGCACCGCCTGCCTGCGCAAGCGGGCATCGTCGGGCCAGCGCCGTGTCGCCAGCGCCACCATGTCCAACGCCGATTCATGCGGCCAGGGAATGAACCACGATTGCCACAAGGCTGTGGGGTCGGGCTTGGGGGCGTTGGTGCGGCGGCGGGGGTCGTACTCGACGCTCGATGACGTTGCCGAGGCCGTGGCGTTGGCGGCTTGGGCGGTCGCGGCGCGGGCGGCGGCCTCGGTGAGAATCCCCGCCTTGCGCGAGCCTTCGAGAATGGGAATCGCCGGCGGCAAAGCGTGGCGCAGCGGGTCGGCGTCCAGCGCATCTTCGCAGCCGGCCACCACGACGCTGGCGATGAAAAAGCGTTGCCGTGGCGTGGCGCGGGTCCATTGCCGACCCATTACGCCGGCGAGATTGGTGGCGTCTTTTTCCAGCATCGCCTCGGCCAGCGACTTCACATCAGGCACATCGTCAATCACCATGCCAGCGGCCAAGGCGATTTCCTCGGGCGTCAATTCCCCGGCCTGTTGCAGGTGTTCGCGCCACAGCGTGGTCAGTCCCGTGCCGTCGAGTTTTTCGATCAACAACCGGGCCGTCAGCGCCAGCACGCGGGGGTGCGTCGGGCTCATGGCCGCGGCGGTGAGGATGTCAGGCTCGGCCTCATAAATGAAGCCGGTGTCCACCATGCTCTCCGCCAAAAGCAACCGGGCGGGCAGCAGGTCGGGACGTTGATCCAAGGCTTGGCGCAGCACTTCGCGGCCGGCCTTCACATCGCCGCTCTTGAGATAGGCCGCGCCAAGGACGTAATGCAACAGCGGCAAAGTCGTGCGCTCGGTGATGGGCACGAGGCGGATCACGGCTTCCTTGGCGCGGTTCTGACCGATCATGGCGCGGGCCCATTGCGAAAGGGCCACGGGATGGTCGCGGTACTGGCGCAGCACATCGTCGGCGAAGGTTTGCGCCCCCTCGAAATTGCCGCTTTGCAAGGCCAGTTCACCCTTGGCCAAATCGAATCGAATCGACGTCGGGCCGGTGAGGTTGCGATGACTTAACAAGGCCTCGGCCAAGCGGCGATCCGCGGCCGTCACCTCGCGCCCGGAGTCGGTTTCCTGATCCAACAACGCCAGCGCCACCCGCCCGGCCAAGGCGTGATCCAAGCCCGGTTGATTGACCATCGCCCCGGCGGCCTGCCGCGCTTTGGCGACTTCGCCCACGCGCATCCACATGCGAAAAAGCATGGCGTGCGGCCGGGCATCGGTGGGGTCGGCGGCGATGGCGACAGTGGTGAAAGCCTCGATCTTTTTGTGCTCTTCTTCGATGCGGCGACGCAACTCGCCAGCCTGCACACCGGCCAGGTGAATCTGATCCTCCAAGGCGGCGGCCCGCGCCTTGACCAACTCCATTTCAAAGCCCTGCAACTGGGCTTCGAGCACCGTGGCGCGGACGTCGTGCACCCGCGCCAAAATCATGGCGCGATCCACGGCCACCTCCGGCGCATCACCCAAAGCGTTGCCGATGGCGGCGGCTTCGGTCAGCAGCGGATCGATCTTCCCGGCCAGCAAATCCGGGCTGTTGGCGCCCGACTCGGCTACGATTTCCTCGCTCTGCGCCAAGTAACTTTCGGCCACGAGGAGCAAGGCGGCGGAACGTCCCTCGGCCTTCTGATTGCGCGCCAAGGTGTTGAGTGAATCCCGCGCCACGGCATAGCGGCCCAGGTCGATCAAGCCCCCGGCGTAGGCCAGCCGCGCGGGCTGATCCATCGGATCGGTGCGAAGAATCTGAACCGCTGCCTCGACGCGCAAACGCGGGTCGTGGTTCTCAAGATTCTTGCGATAAACCGCGAGATTGGCTTCGGTGACGGGGCTGCGCAGGGCCAGCAGGGTCAACGTGGCGACGACCACGAAGACCAGCACAGCGCCGATGATGACCAGCAGGATGCGATTCATTGGAAACCCCCGATGCTCGACAGGGAAATGGGACGATTCGCGCCAGCGGTCGCGGATTGGTCCGCGACTTCCGCCAGGCCCGCGTCGATGCGGGGCATGACTTGGGCGGCGACTTCAAGCAGGAGTTTATGGGCCTCATCCCGCCCGTTGGCTGGCACGCTGACGGTGATGCGGATCAACGCCCCAGCCGGGTCGCTGCCGTAGAGTCGGCCGATGACGCCGTTGTAAAACACCGTTGCCTGCTGCATGAAAAAGCTCGGCGTGTAGTGTTCACCGCTCTTGAAAACGTAGAGGAAATAGGTCGCCTGATTGTTCCATTGGGCCAGCAACTGTTGCATCTTCACCGGGTCGCGCTGGGGCATGGCCACGGGCACTTGCTCACGCTCCACGACGTTGAAACCCCCGCCTTTGAGGCAGATTTCCGGCGGATGCACGGCCTTGCGATTGTTGGCGCTGAATACCACCAGCACCTCAAAGGCGCGGCCGGTTTTTTCCTCGACAAACCTGCGATAGAGATACGAGGGATTCTCCAAGATCTCCATCTCCAACGTGCTCATTTGCAGGTCGTTGCCGCGGGCGACGAACACCCGGCCATCGGGCATGGAAATGGACATGGGCAACAGACCCTTGGCCAAGGCGGTGCGATCGCGCGGGGCAGGCTCGCGCGCCAGCAAAATGCTGAGCAAAGTCGCGGCGATCATGGTGGCCAGAATCGCCGGTCGCCAGAGGCCCAAGGAAGCGAGACGAACCGAGGGAATGCGGTCGAGATAGCCCAGCAAACGCTCATCAATCCAATCGCGTTTCAACAGGTTCGCCAGACGAATGATGATCCATTCCAAGGCGAAGAGAATCGCCAGCGCCACGGCGAAAACCAGCAGTCCGCTGGCGGCGTGAAAGGCGCTGTCCTGATCCGCGGCTTTCGTCCCAAACCAGTGCGAAATCAGCGTCAAAGAGGTGATCCGCACCACGTTGGCGGCGATGGCCACGGGCACGGCCAGCAACAACATGAAGATGCGCCAAGCGCCCTTGACCCGGCAGACCATCGCAAAAAGCGAGGCGAAAAAGGTTAGCGAAATGAGGCTGCGCAGGCCGGAGCAGACGTCCTCGATCATGAGCGTTTTGGGGCTGCCGTCGGGGTTGGGCAGGAGTTGCACTTCGCTGCCGTCGAGATTGACGGGGATGGAAAAGATGTGATTGGTGATCCAGACGGAGGTGTTGGCGGCGACGATTTTCAAGCGGAAATTCAGGTCGTCGATGGCGACTTCGGGCAGGGGCACGGCGAAGATGAGGATGGCCGCGGGAAGCCAGTAGGCGCGCAAGAGTGGCCAGCCGCCCCACAGGAGAAGCAGCGCCAAAAGCACGCCGATCAACGCGAAACCGGAGGCGAAAGCGACGCCCGCCACCACGCTGATCAAGTGCAATAGCAGCGATGAAATCAGCAGCGTCCAACCTGCGGCGTTGGAGCTTGGTGTGCGTCGCACGGGCGCGCCGACGCGACGGTAGATGAA
>JBBRGB010000103.1:0-11881 GCA_038241095.1 Phycisphaerales bacterium | reverse complement strand
GAGTCCCCCTCAAGACTCACCCCTCAAGACTCAAGACTATCGCCAAAACGGAGCGGGTGGGATTCGAACCCACGGTAGGGTTACCCCTACACACGATTTCCAATCGAGTTCCTTCAGCCACTCGGACACCGCTCCATGTGTACCTTGCCTTCGCGTACAGCCCCATAGTCTAGAGCCAACCCGCCCGACACTCAAACCGCCTCTTGAATTGGATCACACCATGATCGGACTCCTGCCCGTGGACAAGCCGTTGACTTGGAGTTCGATGACGGTGGTGCGTTACGTTCGCCGGGCGGCGGGTGGCGTCAAGACGGGCCACGCCGGGACGCTTGATCCGCTGGCCACGGGGCTTGTGATTTGTTGCTTGGGGCAGGCGACCCGCTGGGTGGAGCGACTGATGGACTTGGACAAGGAATACGAAGCGGTGGTCGATCTCTCGGCCTTCACCGCCACCGATGACCGTGAGGGCGAACGGCAGGAAGTGGTTGTTGGTCAACCGCCCGATGAGGCGACCTTGCGGGAAGCGTTGGGGCGCTTTGTGGGGCACATCGAGCAGACGCCGCCCAACTTCAGTGCCGTGCATGTGGGGGGCAAGCGGGCCTACAAACTGGCGCGGGCGGGCAAGCCGGTGACCATCGCCCCGCGCACGGTGCGCATCGACGCCATCGACCTCTTGAGCTACGAATGGCCGCTTGTCACCTTGCGCGTGACTTGTGGCAAGGGGACGTACATCCGCAGTCTGGCACGTGATCTTGGCGTGGCCTTGAACACCGGGGGACACCTCGCGGCCTTGCGCCGCACCCGCAGCGGACCCTTCAATTTGCAAAACGCCGCCGATGAAGAACGCATGCGGCAACCCATCACGCAGGCGGATTTGTTGGACTTGGTCACGGTGGAAAAGATGTTGACCGAAGAAAAACACTCCGCTCCGCTGCGTGGCTAAACGGCCAGCGTTCACGGTGTCACCCCATCACCCCCTCACCCTGTCACCTTGTCATCCCCACCCGCCAGCCACTTGACCAACTCGGGGGCGAAGTAGGTCACAATCAAATCCGCCCCCGCGCGTTTGATGGCCAGCGTGGTTTCCATCGCCGCGGCTTGGAGATCGACCCAACCCCGTTGGGCTGCGGCGTGGAGCATGGCGTACTCGCCGCTGACGTGGTAGGCCGCCACCGGCACGGAGCAGGCTTGCCGGACTTGGTAAATGATGTCGAGGTAGGTGGCCGCGGGCTTGACCATGACCATGTCCGCACCTTGTTCGAGATCAGACGCCAACTCCTCGCGCCATTCACGCCCGCGGCGGTAATCCATCTGGTAGCCCTTGCGGTCGCCAAAGGCCATGCCGCCCTGGCCGGCGTCGCGGAAAGGGCCGTAGAAGTTCGAGGCGTATTTGACGCTGTAGCTCATGATGGGCAGGTGGTGGAAGCCGGCGGCGTCGAGTGCGGCGCGGATGGCGGCGACTTGGCCGTCCATCATGCCCGAAGGTGCCACGACATCCGCGCCAGCGCAGGCTTGGGCGACGGCCAGTTGGCCCAGCAAGGCCAAGGTGGCGTCGTTGTCCACGGCACGGTCGTCGTTGGCGTGGGCCGGGGCGGTCAGCGCTCCGCAGTGGCCGTGGTCGGTGTATTCGCAGAGGCACAGGTCGGCGTAAAGCAGCGCGTCCAATCCCGCGGCCTTGACTTGGGCCATGAGCCGATTGACGGGCGCTTCGGGATCGTGGGCGTATGAGCCGGTGGCGTCCTTGCGCTCGGTGGGCGTGACGCCGAAGAGGAGGAACTGTTTGAGGCCCGCGTCGCGCCAGCGGCCGATGGCTTCGAGGGCCGCGTTGACGGGCCACTGTCGCACACCGGGCATGGAGGCGACTTCGTGGAGTTGGTCATCGGCGCTGACAAAGACGGGCTGGATGAGCATGTCCGGGTGCAGGCGCACATCGGCCATCACTTGGCGCAGCGGTCCATTTTGACGCAGCCGTCGCGGACGGTGGGTGGGAAAGGAGGGCATGGGAGCATGATAGTCTTGAGGGGGGGCTTGAGAGTTAAGAATTAAAAGTTAAGAATTAAGAAAGGGGCAAAGAATGGATTCTGTAATAGCCGTAACGTCCTCGTTGCGTGTGAGGACAGCGCCCGTTTTTCAAAGACGCGCAACGAAGACGTTGCGGCTAAAAGCTCAGGACTTAGGACTCAAGACTCCAAGACTCAAGACTCAAGACTTCCTCACCCCCTCACCCCCTCACCCCCTCACCCCCTCACCTTGTCACCTTGTCACCTTGTCACCTTGTCACCCCTCATCGTTTCGCTTCTTCATTAAGCCACTCGATCACAGCGGCGTAACCGTCGCTTTCCGGGTCGTGGCGGATGTAACTGTGGGTCACCGCCAGCACGCGGAAGCCTTGCTTGATCTGAAAGCTCAGGGTCGGATCGCTCAGTTCGCCGGCGACGATTTTGTTGACGTATTCCTTGGCGGTCATCTGGAGTTGATACTTGCCGTAGCCACGCAGTCTCGCCCCGGCGCGGATGCGCCATAGGGCCATGCTTCGCGCCAACTCCCGCCGGGCGGCGTAAATCTTTTTGCCCACGCCCATGCCCTGGCTCTCGGGATGCACCATGACCTCCGCGCCGTAAAGCGTGTGGCCTTGGGAGTCGTGGTTGGTGAACAGGCCGTGGTCGGTGAAGTCGCGCCAGTTGTCGTCAATCTCGTAATCGTCCCACAGGATCACGAGGCTGGCGGCCATGCCCAGCACCCGGCCGGTCTCCTTTTCCTGAGCCACGAACTGCCCTTGGGGAAACATCTTCAAATGCGAGGCCAAGGCCGTCTCCGTCCACGGTTGGGAGTGCGGATAGACCGTCAGGCAGAGTTGCGTAATGGCGTCGAAATCTCCCGGCTGCGTGTTGCGGACGATCACTTCGGGACGGTCAATTTTGGGCATAAATCACAATTCTGAAAGGGTCAGAGCTTCACGGTTTCAAGCTCCGCCAAGACTTCGGCGGTGGTCTGGCTGTCGTGCAACGGCAGGACGGTTCCCGACTCGCGTTCCTGCTTAATTGTAGGCAAATGCAAATCGCCCACGATAATCATCTCCTGATTCACCGCCCCCTCAGCCAGGATTCCATCGCGGGAGAAGGGGAAATCGCTGGGGGTGAGGATCGACGCCTGACCGTAGTTCAAACTCACCGCCGGCACCATCGGAAGCGACCCCACGGTGCAGGCGTGGATGACGTACATCTGATTTTCAATCGCCCGCGCCTGGGCGCAATAGCGCACGCGCAAAAAACCCTGGCGGTCATCGGTGCAGGAAGGGACGATGAGGATGTACGCCCCGTGCCTGGCCGCGGCCCGCGCCAACTCGGGGAACTCCACGTCATAACAAATCGTGATGGCGATCTTGCCGATGTCGGTGTCGAAGATTTTGAGCTGCTTATGCGGGCTGATGAGCCACTCCTCTTTTTCAAAGCGGGTCATGTGCAGTTTGCCCTGCACGTCCCACTTGCCGTTGGGGGCGAAGAGGTAGCACTCGTTGTAAACGGTGTCGAGGTCGGGCGGATCGACAGCCGGGAGGGTGCCACCGACGATGTGCATGTCGCTCTCGCGCGCCAGTCGCTGCATAAGCTCGACGACTTGGCTTTCGTAGCGTGCCAAGTGGCGGATCTGCTGGGCGATGGGCATCTTGATGTCGTTCAACGTCAGCAGTTGGCAGGTGAAATATTCGGGGAAGACCAGCAGATGGGCCTTGTAATCCTTGGCGCTCCAGACCAGGGCCTCGACCTGTGCGGCGAACTGGGCAAAGGTTTCGACGGGACGGATGTAGTATTGAGCCGCGGCGACACGAACGCGATCAAGCATGAGAAGGACTCCTTGTCACCCCGTTATAGCGTAGATGAAACGCGCAAGCCCACGGATGCCGTCGCTTTGGACGGCTTTTCGTAGGATCGCCGGTGAGTCATTTTGCGCAGCTGTCATTCCGCGGGCATCCCGCAGAAGAGCCACCCAAAGCGGCGACTCATCTGGGGCCTTGGGAGAACATCGACCAGCCGCTTCGTCACAGACGCGGCGCATAGGCCGCCAAGGTCGGCTCGAAGGGGGCGAAGGTCACGCCCAGATCGCGTTGAGCCGGGGCGATGTCGCAGACCGAATCCTCCTGACTCATCACCACTTGATCGCGGTTGAAAGGCACCAGCGGCAACCCCGCGATGAGCCTGGCGTACCAAGCGGGCACGGCCAAGATCGGCTTGGTTTTGGTATCCGGCAAGTGCCGCTTGACGGCGCGATACATCTCGGGCCAAGTCATCGCCTCCGGTCCGCCGAGGCAGTACGTTTTACCCACGGCGCAAGGCTCGACCAACGCCGCCACAAAGCATCGCGCCACATCCTCCACCCACACCGGTTGCACCCGACTCTTTCTCCCCAGCCCCAACAGCCCCGCGCCGAAATAGGGCACCACCGGCGGCAACCAACTCTTCCAAAAACCCTTGACCATCCGTATGAACTCGCCCTCCGGCCCGTGAATGATCGACGGACGAAAAATCGTGAACGCCAACCCGCTCTCTCGCACCGCCTCCTCCGCCCGCCACTTGGTTTGAAAATATCGCGCCGGGGAATCGGCCCGCGCCCCCAAGGCCGACATCTGCGCCCAGCGTCGCACGCCAGCGCCTTTCGCCGCCGCCAGAAGGTTCTCCGTCCCTTGCACATGCACCCGCTCAAACGTCTGGCCGCGCTGGGGATGCTCCGCAATGATGCCCACCACGTGAATCACGCCATCGCAACCTTCGACGAGTTTCGCCAGAGCCGCGTCATCGAACAATCCGCCTTCCACGGCCGTCAGTCGCTCATGCCTCGGCAGGTCACCCAGCTTGCGTGCCAAGGCCCGCACGCCATGCCCCGCCGCCAGCAACTGGCGCAAGACATGCCCGCCCACAAAGCCCGACGCCCCGGTCAGCGCCACCGTCCATCGCTTGTCGTCATTCATGGCATCATCCGCAAGGCCCGCGCGTTATCATGGTTCGTTTCGCACCGTCAATGCTAGGCCGAAGACTGGAGTGTCCCCTTGCGCAGCAGCCAGCGCCCCTTGATCATCGTTTCCCGCCGCAGCCACTTGGCGCAAGTCCAAGCGCGCTTGGTCGCCGCCATGCTCACCGCACGGCATCCGCGACTGGTCATCAAGCACCGCTTCATCGAATCGCAAGGCGACCTGCGACCCGAAGCCTCGCTGGCCAGCGAAGGCGGCAAGGGGCTGTTCGTTCGGGCCGTGGAAGATGCGCTTATCAACGGCAGCGCCGACCTGGCGGTACACAGCGCCAAGGATTTGCCCGCGGTGATGACCCCGGGCCTGGTGCTGGCCGCCACGCCGCCCCGCGCCGACGTGCGCGACTGCCTCATCAGCCGCGCTGGTTACACCGACCTCAACGCCCTGCCTCAAGGTGCCATCATCGGCACCTCCGGCCCGCGGCGCATCGCACAACTCCTGCGCCAACGCCCCGACCTGCGCATCGTGCCCCTGCGCGGCAACCTCGAAACGCGACTCGACAAGGTGCTCAACCAAGCCGTCTGCGACGCCACCCTGCTGGCCTTCGCCGGCTTGGAGCGCGCGGGGCTGGGGCAACACGCCACGCATCCCTTGCCGCTGGAAGTCATGCTGCCGGCCGCGGGGCAAGGCGCGTTGGCCTTGCAGTGCCGGGGCGATGACCACGTGACGCTCTTGCGTTGTTTGCCGCTGAACGACCCCGACACCGCCGCGTCCATCGCCGCCGAGCGCCGCATCGTCGCGGCCGTCAACGGCGACTGCCACTCCGCCATCGCCGTGCTGTGTCAACCCGTCGCCGCGCCGCAAAACTCCGAAGTCCCCATCGCCCGCCGTGACGCCGGACGCCTGCATTACCGCTTGCGGCTTAGCGTCCTCTCCCCTGAAGGCCAACGCGCCATCCAAGCCGACCACACCGTCCCAGCCCGACAACTCGGCAAGCTCGTCAAAACCACCATCGCCAACCTGCAAGAGCAAAACGCCTCCCGCCTCCTTCGCGGACAGTGACGACTCATTGACCAGAATTGAAATCCCAAGCCCACAGATGCCCTCGCCGCGAGGGCTTCTGTGGGATCAGCCACCAAGGTATTTCGCGTATTTTCCATCCCACGGAAGAAACCGCTCAAAGCCGCGATTTCATCCGTGGGCTTGAAAGGTTGATTCATCCAAGAGTTTCAATGCCGTCTCCGATTTCACCCGCAAATCTGATATCCTTCCCCGCGTTCCAAACTTTTCCGCAACTTTCCCCAAGGAAACCCGCATGGCCCTTGACATCCACCCCAAAAAAATCGTCCTGGCCTACTCCGGCGGACTCGATACCTCCGTCATCCTCCCCTGGCTCAAGGACCGCTACCCCGGCGTGAAACTCGTGGCCTTCGCCGCCGAGCTGGGCCAAGGCTCCGAACTCGCGGGCATCGAAAAAAAGGCCAAGGCCAGCGGTGCCGATGAAGTCGTCGTCAAGGACCTGCGCAAGGAGTTCGCCGAGGAATACTGCTTCCCCATGCTCCGCGCCCACGCCATTTACGAAAGCGATTACCTGCTGGGCACCTCCATCGCCCGACCACTGATCGCCAAGCATCAGGTGCTGGTGGCGCATGACACCGGGGCCGATGCCGTGGGCCACGGCGCGACGGGCAAGGGCAACGACCAAGTGCGCTTCGAGCTGACCTACATGGCCTTGGACCCGACGCTGGCGATCATCAGCCCGTGGAAGGACCCCAAGTTTCTGGCCGACGGTTTGAACGACCGCGAGACCGCCATCGATTACGCCGTCAAGCACCGCATCCCCATCGCGCAGAGCAAGAAAAAGATTTACTCGCAGGATCGCAACCTCTGGCACATCAGCCACGAGGGCGCGGAGATCGAGCATCCCGACGTCGAGCCGAACTGGAAGAATTGTCTGACCATGAGCGTACCGGTGGAGAAGGCACCGTCCAAGGCCGAGTATGTCGAGGTCGGCTTCGAGGCCGGCGTGCCGGTGTCGGTCAACGGCAAACGTTACGTCGGCAAGGGCCACGACCTCATCGCGGTGCTAAACGAAATCGGCGGCAAGCACGCCGTGGGCCAGACCGTGCTGGTGGAAAATCGCTTGGTGGGCATGAAGAGCCGCGGCGTATACGAGACGCCCGGCGGGACGATCCTCTACGAAGCCCACAAGGCCTTGGAACAACTTTGCCTCGAACGCGACCTCTACCACCACAAGCTGCAAATGGCGGTGCGCTATGCGGAACTGGTGTACTACGGCCAGTGGTTCCACCCGCTGCGCCAAGCGATGCAAGCCTTTGTCGATCAGGCCAACCAAGTCGTCAGCGGCAAGGTGAAGGTGAAACTGCTCAAGGGCCGCGCCTTGGCGGTGGAGTCCAAGAGCGACAAGTCGTTGTATGACCCGCAGCTCGCCAGCTTCGCCATGAAGGGTTACGACGTGACCGCCGCGCGGGGCTTCATCGATCTCTTTGGACTGCCCATGAAAGTGCGCGGGTTGAAGCAGAAGGATTGACCTCGGCGCGATACGACGAACAAGCATCCCCCCTCGAAAGCCCAGCCGCTCCGCGGCTGGGAGCGGGACCGGTGTAACGCGCCGATCGCGCCAAGATTTCTGCCACAACCACCCGTCACACCGTTTGTCAGTTCTTGATTGTTGAGTGTTGAGTCTCACGGGCACTCCCACCCGCGGGAGCGGGTGGGCTTTCGAAAGCAAATAGAACCCCCTCACCCCCTCACCCCCTCACCTTGTCACCTTGTCATCCCCACCCCCGCCGGCCAACCGCACCGCCATGCGAATCGCCGCCTTCATGCTCCCCGGGTTGGCTTTGTTCTTGCCCACGATGTCAAAGGCCGTGCCGTGGTCCGGGCTGGTGCGCACAATCGGCAAACCCAGCGTCACGTTGACCGCCTCATCAAAGGCCAGCAGCTTCACTGGAATCAACCCCTGGTCGTGGTACATCGCCACCACCAAGTCGTATCGTCCCGCCACGGCATCCAAAAAAATCGTGTCGGCGGGGAACGGCCCGCGGGCGTCGATGCCGTGCTGCTTGGCGACCTCGATGGCCGGGCTGATGATCCGCCGCTCTTCATCGCCGAACTGCCCGTTTTCCGAAGCGTGCGGATTCAAGCCGCAGACCGCGATCCGCGGCTTGGCGATGCCCAACCGCTGACACGCCGCGTGGCCCAACTCGATGGGGTCGTACACCGCCCCCAAGGTCAGCACGTTGCGAATGTCCATCAGCGGCAAATGGATCGTCGCCAAGACCACGTTGAGCTTGGGCGCGTTGAACATCATGGCCACGCGCTTGGAACGAGTGCGGTTTTGCAAAAACTCCGTGTGCCCCGGAAGCTTGCACCCCGCCAAGTGCCAGGATTCCTTGCAGATCGGCGCGGTGACAATGGCGTCGATGTGGCCCGGCTCACCGGCGGGCCGGGTGGCCGCGACAATCGCATCATCGAGAAAACGCAGGCTCGCGTGACCGCCCTGTTTCGTCGGCTTGTGAACCGCCTGGCCCAGAATGGAAAACTCGTCGTAGTCCAGCACCACCACATCATGCGTCAGGTCGTAGTCGGCCCGCGGCGAGTCGTGCTGCAAACGCCACCAGAACGGCTCAATCTCCACCAAGTCCGCCGCGTAGGCCATCATTTCGTTCATGCCGAAAATGACGTACCGCGCCAACTTCCGCACCGCCGGGTCGGCCAACGCCTTGACAATGACCTCCGGCCCAATGCCCGCCGGATCGCCCAAGGTGATCCCAATGACGGGCCTGTGTTTGGCGGGTCGTGATGACAAACCTTCAACCATGCCTCCATGGTAAGCCCCCCCGGTTTTCTTTTCACAACGTGCGTCATCTCAAGCGTCGCGTGACGCGAAATATTTAGCCCCCGGCGGCTTTGAGCCGGGGGCTGGAGGCGTCGCACGAATTACAGGCAATCAACGTCTCGTCCCGTGTCCAAGGATGCGTGGAAACCAAAATCAGAGAGGCCCAGCGCTTGGGATGGAATGTCACAGGGACGTGAATTCGCACGGCCCCAGTGGCCCCCGGCTCAAAGCCGCCGGGGGCTAATTATGGATGGCCCGTTGCGAACGCCGACCTTTAGTTGAAGTTCGGCGGCGGGGCGTTGCCCGGTCCACCGCGGCCGGGGCCTTGAAATTGCATGACCGTGTCGCGGACGAAGGTCATCACCGCCACCGGCACGTACATCCGCACGGCCGCGCCACTGTCGCGGCTGGCCATGCCCCAAGCCACCGGGGGCAGGTTGGCCGGGACGCTGATCAGCGGCATGCCGAACATCATGCCGAACATGTTGGCCATCTGCGCCACGCCGCCCATGTTCAGATAAGCCTCGGCGTTGGCATCCTTGGGCAGGGCCTCGTCGCGCACCTGGCCCATGAGTTTGTCCTGGCCCAGGCCGGTGTCGCCCTTGGCAGCCGCCAGCGCCGCCTTCATCAGTTCCACATCCGCCACGCTGGTCATCACCAGTTTGTCATCGCCCTGCTTGGCGATGAAACCCTGTTGAGCGTTCAAGCCCAGCATGGCCATCATCGGCGCGATGGGGTTGCCACGCATGGCCTCGGCGGGCATTTGGTACTGCACGGCATACTTGTCCACGCTCACGCCGTCGATCTGCATGGCGTTCTTGGTGTAGTTGCTGGTGATGGTCACGCCGGCCTGATTGAGCTTGCCCATCTGGGTGATGTAGTCTTGCGTGGCGGCCAGGAAAGCCGCGGGGTCTTTGGTGGTGATGACGCTGACGGCTTGGATCAGCCCGCTGCCGTCCATGGGCTGGGCGTTGGCCGGCACATAAACCGCCTGCGCGTAGCTGGTGATGTCCGCCAGCAGCGGAGCCTTGGCTTTGATCAAGGCCATCATCGGCCCGGCGTTATCAGGCAGGTCCTTCATCACATCGTTGACCAAGGTTTTCAAGTCCACGCCTTGGGCGTTGGCGGCCCAGGCCATGATGTAGGGGCGATTGGGCAGTTGCTTGAACATCGGCGCGGTCGCGGCGCTCTTGGCGGTGTAACCGGCCATGGGGCTGTCGGCGGTGAACTGGGCCGCACCCGTCAAGGCCACGCCCATGTCGCTGGCGTCCATGGTGATCACGGCCATCTCGGCGTCACTGACAAAACGCTTGCCCATCGCGGCATAAACGCCCATCATGGCCTTGGCGGTGGCGGCTTGTTCGGCGGCGGCGGCTCCGGCGGCTCCGGGGGCGGGGACGTTGCTCATCTGGCGATCCATTTCCGCTTTGCCATCGTCGATCATCTTGAGCAGACGCTGACGCATCACCGGCATGTTGAAGAAGGCTGCGGCGTGGCTCTTGTCCAAATACTCGGCTCCGAGCTTGCCCGAAGCCGCCAACCACTTCTCACCCGCGTTGCCCGCCTGGTAGCCAGCCACCGTGGCGCGAACCGGGCCGGTGACGGCGAAGTCACCAAGCTGCTTGACGTACACCGTCTCGCCTTCCATCGTCACGCCTTCGGTGATGCCGTCTTTGGTCGTGGCGTCTTTCAACGCGGTGGCGACCTTGCTGTAGTCGGCCACGGGCATGAGCATGACGACGTACTTTTCGCCGGCGTCACCGGGCTGTCCCGGCTGGCGCTCGGCGGGCAAGCCGGTGAAGACGATGAGCATGGGGCCGTCTTGGCGCAGCGCGCCTTCCAAGCCAGTCTTGCGTTGCAGCGAGCCGGCGAGGTCGGCCATGTCGGGGTTGGGAATGCCAAGCTGGTTGGTCAGGGTCGCCATGCGCTGGCTCAACTCTTTCAAGTTGGGCACGACGATGGCGATGGGAGCGTCGGCGGCGACCTGGTCCAAGGCGCTCTTGAGCGCGGCCTCATCGGCGCGGGCCAACGAAGGCAGCGAGAGCAGCACGGCCACAAGGGCGACACAAAGTGTGCGAACGCGGGGGAGTGTGACGGGAAGCATGGGCGACTCCATGAAAGAGGATTGCGGGTAAGCGGGTGACAGTTATCCGCATTGACGGCGAAGGCAAGATGCCAAACGCCCGTTGTAGCTTAGCCGCGTTTATGGCAAGGGCAAATCGGCGTGTGTGATCTTATTGCCTTTGGATGCGGAAATATTTAGCCCCCGGCGGCTCGGAGCCGGGGGCCAGGGGCGTCGCGGGAATTGCGGGCCTTGTCCATTTCATCTTGGGCGCACAACTGATGCAATTTCGCTGACGATGTTCCTCGCCGCCCAAGACGCGCGGCGGGGACGCCGCGGCTAAAAGTCAGAAGCGCGCAACGATTCACCCCCTCACCCCTCACCTTGTCACCCCCTCATCCGTCACGCCTCACTTGCCGACGCAGAACGTCGCAAACACCCGGCCAATGACATCATCCGGCGTCATGGCCCCGCCCAGGCCCGCCAACTCGTCCAAGGCGTGCCGCAACTCCGCGGCTAGGAGTTCCACATCTTCCAAGGCATGATTGTGGCGCTGCGGAGCCAGGCGTGCCGTGGCCGCGTCGAGCCAGTGCGCGGCCTGACGCAGCGAGCTTTCGTGGCGCGGTTGCAACGCCAAGGCCTGGCCCGTGACGCTGACGCCGGACTGCCAGAGACGCGCGGCGATGAGTTGACGAAGTTGAGGGACACCCTGGCCGGTGATGGCGCTGAGGTGAAGCTGGTGGACTTGGCCGGCCTGGACGATGCCGCGGCGGGGCTGGATCAACAAGCCCAAGCCGCCGCCCGCGCGGCCATCGAGCGGGCCGACCTCTTGTTGTTGTGCGATGAGGGTGAGGGTGACGGAGAACCCAACGCCGCTTCGCAAGTTCTCCACGACGCGACGCAAAGCCAACAGCCGCACGCGCCGCTGCTCCGCCTGCGAACCAAATGCGACTTGCCGCCCCGTCAAGGTCCACCATCGCAAAGCGGCCATGATCTT
>JBBRGB010000102.1:0-11959 GCA_038241095.1 Phycisphaerales bacterium | reverse complement strand
GGTGCTGTGGTGCAATCCGCCCCTGCGCGGCATCCTGCCTCTAGACGCTTTTCACATTCCCCACGGGCTGCGTCGGCGACTGGCGAAAAACACTTACGCCATCACCCGCGACGTGGCCTTCGCCCAAGTCATCGCGGCCTGTGCCCAGCCCCGTGCCAAGGAGGGTGAGACGTGGATCAGCGGGGAGATCATCGACGCCTATTGCCAGTTACACAACCTGGGGCTGGCGCACAGCGTCGAAGCGTGGCTTGAAGATGGCGCAGCGCGGGAGCGGCGACTCGTCGGCGGGCTGTACGGCGTGGCGCTGGGCGGGGCCTTCTTTGGCGAGTCGATGTTCAGCCGGGCCACCGATGCTTCCAAGGTCTGCCTGGTCTCGCTGGTCGAGCATCTTCGCGTACAAGGTTACTCCCTGCTCGACGCCCAGTTCCACAACGATCATCTGCAACAGTTCGGCCTGCGGGAAATCGCAAGCGAGCAATATCTGGCGCTGCTGCAAGGGGCGTTGCAAGAACCGGCGCGATGGGAATGCGAACACAAAGTAAAAAGCCCCATACCGTGACCAGTGATTGGGTGTGCGACGCTTGAATGTCGTGGATTACCCGCGGCCCCCGGCTCCGAGCCGCCGGGGGCTAAATATTTGAGGCGCACGGGTCCTTACCTTGCGACATTACGGCAGGATGAGTACTTGGCCGACCTTGATCTTGTTGGAGTCGGTGATGCCGTTGGCCGCGGCGATGTCGCGGTACTTCGAGGCCGAGCTGTAGTGCTTGCGGGCGATGGACATCAGCGTGTCACCCTTCTGCACGGTGTAGCTCTGGCCGCCCATCGGCTGTTGCGGCATCGGCGCGGGGGCCACGGCGGGCTGCATGGACATCGGCTCGCTAATGATCACCGGTTCCGGCGCGGGGGGAATCGGCTGCGAATAGCCATCGATCGGCGGAGGGTTCTGCCCCGACGTCTTCTTGTTGTTGTTGCAACCCACCAAGCCCAGCGTCCCCATCATCACCACCGCCACCAGCATTTGTCGGCCATTCATAAGTCCAACCCTTCCCGACGCGGTTCATCAAGCGTCGGCATTGTCATCTTCACCAACAGGTCGGGAACATCCCGAACCGGCGGGCGATTGACTCCCATTATCCTCTGTTGTCCCCGAACGTCAAAACCCGCACGAGTCCGAGCCGCAAGGCGTGAGCCTGCGGAGGGATGTCACCGTGCGCAAGAACGCCCTTGCACCATCGACCAAGGGCTTACACCCTTTGGCTCGGACAAGGCACCGAGGGCTTACGCCCTTCGGCTCCGACGAGGCAACGGATGGTTTCGCTAGAATGGTTCAATTCATTAACAAGCGTCCATGTGACAGGGCCATGATGAGACCGACCCGTGCCTCTTACACAGCCGATGATTTCGCCCGCAGTCCGTTTCTCGTGTTTTACGAGATCACCCGCGCCTGCGATTTGGCCTGCGTCCATTGCCGGGCCTGCGCCCAGCCTCAGCGTCATCCGCATGAACTGACACCGGATCAAAGCCGGCTGCTTATCGATGACCTGTTGCGCTTTGAGAAGCCGCCGCTGCTGGTGCTGACGGGGGGCGACCCGCTGAAGCGCGACGATGTGTTTGACTTGGTGGCCTACGCCACGTGCAAGGGTTTGGACGTGGCCATGACTCCTTCGGCCACGCCCTTGGTGACGCGGGGAGCGTTGGAGCGTCTCAAGGCCGCGGGGTTGAGTCGGCTGGCGCTGTCGCTCGATGGCGTCGATGCCCTCACGCACGACACCTTCCGCAATGTGCAAGGCAGTTACGCCCGCACCTTCGAGATTCTGGCCGATGGCCGCGAGTTGGGCATTTCCTTGCAGATCAACACCACCATCACTCGCCGCAATGTGGCGCAGGTGGACCAGATCGCCGACCTGATCGCTGGCGAGGGCGTGGTGCTGTGGTCGGTCTTTTTCCTGATTCCCGTGGGGCGTGGGTTGGAAGAGGAGCGCATCAGCCCGCAGGAGTGCGAGGAGGTTTTCGAGCGGCTGTGGCATCACGCAGGCAAGCAGCCCTACGGCATCAAGACCACCGAGGCGCACCACTATCGCCGGTTTGTGCTGCAACACATGGGCGACCCGCAGCGCAACCCGACAGGGCATCACGGCGACCGGTTGCAACGCGCTCCACTGGGCGTTAACGACGGCAAGGGCGTCTTCTTCATCAGCCACACGGGCCAGGTTTTTCCCAGCGGGTTCATGCCCATCGACTGCGGCCGGTTCCCGCAACAATCCGTCGTGGGTATTTATCAAAACAGCCCGCTGTTGCAACAACTGCGGCAACCGGAGCTGTTCCACGGCAAATGCGGCGTCTGCGAGTACCGCGACATCTGCGGCGGCAGTCGGGCGCGGGCCTATGCCGTGACCCGCGACCCACTGGGGTCGGAGCCGGACTGCCTCTACATACCGCAGGCCTTGCGCGGTCAATGCGTTTGACGGAGAAAAAGGGGACATCCACAATTTCCTTGACACTGGGGTGATTCGAACGACGACGAAGCGGAAATTGTGGATGTCCCCTTTTTCGGATCACCGCCCCGAAAAATGGGCAGACCCTCACGCGACAGAGCGATATGGCGCGTTGAAACCGCGTCGGCGGCATGGTACAACGGTGGGCAGTGAAAACCAGTGCTTCCCAGGGCTTTGGATGAGCCCGTTTTTTCCCGACATGGAGGTCGCGCATCATGCGTCTAGCCAAAGTCACCCTTTGCGGCTTCAAGTCTTTCGCCGACAAAACCGACCTCACCTTCGACCTGCCCGTCACCGGCATCGTGGGACCCAACGGCTGCGGCAAGTCCAACGTCGTCGATGCCATCAAGTGGGTGCTGGGCGAACTCTCCGCCAAGAGCCTGCGCGGCGGGGCGATGATGGACATGATCTTCAACGGCTCGGCCACGCGCAAGCCCAGCGGCATGGCGTCGGTCACGCTCTCCTTTGAAAACCCCGCGAACCTCCAAGGCATTCGCCGGCTGTTGGTCGATGCCGACATGGTCTCCGTCACCCGTCAGCTTTTCCGCGACGGGTCGAGCGAATACCTCATCAACAAAAAACGGGCCCGCCTGCGCGACATCAAAGAACTGTTCATGGACACCGGCATCGGCACCGATGCCTACTCCATCATCGAGCAGGGCCGGGTCGATGTGCTGCTGACTTCCAACCCCACGGAGCGGCGGGAAATCTTTGAAGAGGCCGCGGGCATCTCCAAGTTCAAGGCCCGCAAGAAGGAAGCCTCGCGCAAGCTCGAGCGCATCGAGGCCAACCTCGGCCTATCGCGTTCGCGGCTCGAAGACCTGCAGAAGCGTCTGCGCAGCGTCAAGATTCAGGCCGGCCGGGCGCGTACGCATCAGGAACTTTCGGTGCGCTTGCGTGAGTTGCGATTGACCTACGCCCTGGCCGAGTACCACAAGCTCAGCACGGCTCTGGCCGCGTTGACCGAGCGGTTGGAACAGGCCGAGGCGGATCGGGCCGTGGCGGCACGCAAGCACACCGAGGCCGAGGAAACCCTCAACGACGCCCAGACCGAGCGCAACGCGGCCTTGGAAGAGCAGAAACAGACTGAACACCAGCGGCTCACCACGCAGAGCGACCGTGACAAGGCGCAACAGCGCAAGGCTTTCGCACAGTCCACCATCGCCGATTTGTCCAAGCAGATCGAGCGCGACACGCAACGCTTGACGGAGTTGGCCAAGCGGGCCGAGCAGTTGCTGGCCGAGACCGCCGAGCAGCAGCAAGCCGCGGCCGAGTTGGCGACGCAACGTGACGCTTTCAACGGCAGGCTCGACGCGGCCGTCACGGCGCAACGCGAACTGAATCACAAGTTGAACGAAGAGCGCAGCACGTTGGAAGATGAAAAGGCGGGCATTATTTCGCTGATGCGCCGCAGCGCCCAACTGCACAACGAGATTCAATCGCTGGGGCACTTCGAGAAAAACCTGCTGTCGAATCGTCAGCGCATCGACCAGCGTTCGGAGCAGATCGCCGGCGAGTTGGAAAGCCTTTTCACCGCCCGCGATGGTGCCAAGGCCAAGCTGGAGGAAGTCCGCGGCATCATCACCGCCGAAACCAGCCGCAGTGAACAACTCAAGGGTGAGATGGCCAGCTTGGATGAAAACCAGCGCGAGCTGACGCGACGCTTGGCCACGGCCAAGGAAGAACGTTCGGGCTTGAACTCACGCAGGGCGCTGTTGCAGGAGATGCAGGACAAACAGCAAGGCGTGGCCGACCCGGTCAAGGCCGTGCTGGCACGCAAGGCGGCACACGACAAGGCGGGCGATCAGGGCGGCACGTTCTCGCTGGTGCGGGGCCTCCTGGTGGACATGCTCGAAACCGACGCCGAGCAGACCGCCCATGCCCGCATCGTCGAAGCGGCCTTGGGCGAGTTTCAGCAAGCGCTGGTCGTGGATCGACTCGCGGAATTGTGCGACCCGACGACGGGCGGGGATGTGGTCTCGGCGCTAGCGGGACGGGTGACGTTTTTGCCAGTGGATCAGGCTCGGATTCCGACGACGCTAAACCCCAAGGGGGAATTGGGCGCGGGGGGTATGGGCTTGGACGCGCTGGCGGGCAAAGCGCAGCCGTTGATTGATCTGGTGCGTTATCCTGCGGCCATCGCGCCGTTGGCGTGGCGACTGCTGGGGCAAACGCTGCTGGTGGCGGATTTGGACGCGGCCTTGATGCTCCGCGCCCTGCTGCCCGCGGGCTATCGCTTTGTGACTCAGAACGGTGAACTGCTGGAAAGCGATGGCCGGGTGATTGCAGGCCCCGTCAACGCCGGGCAGGCGGGTGGATTGATCTCCCGTCGCAGCGAGTTGACTCGCTTGGCACGCAAGATCACGACATTGGATGAAACCATTGCCACGGATCAGGCATCGCTGGCGCAGTTGTCTGACCGCGCCACGCACCTGGAAAAACTCGCCGGGCAACTCCGGCAGAGCATTTACGAAGCCAACACCGCCCGCGTGGAAGTGACCAGCAAGCTCGAAGGCATCGAGTCGCAGGTCAACCGCCTCTCGCGTGAGCAGCCGGTGCTGGCCTCCGAGGCGCAACAGGTGCATCGGCAGTTGACCGAGGCCGACACCAAGCGGCAGGCGCATCAGACGGATGTGCAAAAGATCGACGCCGACAGTGCCGCGCGACAGGAAGCGGTCAAGGCTTTGGACTCCGGCATCAAGGAACTGGCGACCCAAGCCGACGCGGCCCGCGAGGCGGTCACGGCCTTGCGCATCGAGCAGGGCAAAGTGGCCGAGCAGTTGGCCGGGGCGCAGCGCCAAGCGCGGCAGTTGGAGATCGCCCAAGCCGATGTGCAGCGGCAGCACAAGATGCTCGCCGACCAGCTTTCAGGCCACACCGGCCGCATCAGCCAGTTGGAGGAATCAGCCCTCGAAGCTGACCGCCACATCGAACAGGCCGAGAGCCGCCTCAAGGAACTGCTGGTGCGCTGCGACCTCGTCAAGCACCGCTTGGACAAAACCCAGGCCCGCATCACCGAGGCGCAGAGCCACGTTGCCGAGCATCGCAAAACCGTCGAAGCCGCCGATGCCATCATCCATCAGGAACAGATCGCCAAGCGCGAGGTGGAAGTGAAGTTGCAAGGCGTGCAAGATCGCGCCGCAGAACAGTTGGAGTTGGATGTGGCAGTGGCGTATCAGAAGGCTTTGGATGAAATGAGCTTCGAGGCCGAGGCGTCCACGGCGATTGATGAAGAAGCCCGCGACCACAGCGACGATGACGACCTCATTCACAGCGAGGCCGATGAATCGGTCAGCGATGCCGACTCCGAAGCTTTGCCCGTCAAGGCCGACCCCTTCGCCATCGACTGGCCCACCGTCGAACGCGAGATCAAGGAGATGCGCGACAAGCTCGACCGTCTGGGCAACGTCAACCTCGACGCCATCGGCGAGCAGGATCAGCTCGAAGCCGACCACAACACCATGGCCGAGCAACTGACCGACATTGAAAACGCCAAGCGCGAGCTTGAGCAACTCATCACGCAACTCAACGAGGACAGCAAAAAGCGTTTCGAGGAAGTGTTCGCCCAGATTCGGGAGAACTTCTCGGGCAACAACGGCCTCTTCCGCCGCATCTTCGGCGGAGGCAAGGCCGACGTGTTCCTCCAACCCGATGAAAACGGCCACGTCGATGTGCTGGAGGCGGGCGTGGAAATCATCGCCAAGCCCCCGGGCAAGGAGCCGCAGTCCATTTCGCTGCTTTCAGGCGGTGAAAAAACCATGACCGCGGTGGCGATTCTGCTTTCGATCTTCCAGGCCAAGCCCTCGCCCTTCTGCGTGCTGGACGAAGTGGACGCGGCTTTGGACGAGGCCAACGTCGAACGCTTCACCAACGTGGTGCGTTCGTTCCTGGATCACTCGCACTTCATCATCATCACCCACCACAAGCGCACCATGCAGGTCTGCGACCAGTTGTACGGCGTGACCATGCAGGAGCGCGGCGTGTCCAAGCGGGTGGCGGTGAAGTTCGAGCAAGTGGGCAAGGCTGGCGACATTGACCAAGCGGCCATCGAAGCGCAGAACCAGCGTGATAAGGAGGCCGCAGCTTTGGCGGTGGAGGATGAGGTTGAAGAAGTTGTGGAGGTTGTGGTGGAGGCCGCTACACCGGCAAGCGTGGAAGCGGAGCCGGTGGTTGAGTCGGAGCCAAAGGTTGAACCGGCGGTGGTGGAAATGGCCGCGGACAACGGCAACGGTCGCGACGGGGCCAACGGTAACGGCAATGGCAACGGGCACGGTGAGATCAAGCCGCGTCACCAAGATGGCGCGACCACACCGCGTGACGTGCTGCGTCGCCGCCTGGCGGCCATGCTCGAAGGCCAACCCGTGGGCAAGTGAGTTGCGATTCACATCTTGAACTCAACTCCGCCACGCAGTGCCTGCGCGGTGTTATCTCATACTCGACATGATCGGCGCGTGCAGGTTGGCGAAGATATCAAGCGCTTTTATCCAACCAACCATGCCTGATTCGTCCATAGGGAAGCATCCTATGGACACCATCAAGAAATGTGTAAGTAATTTTGTATAAAGCATTTACGATCATCATGCTTTTTCTTTGCTATCAACACCAATCTGTTTCGTGTATGCCGTGCCCTTCACTTTCGTCCTTCACCCCGCTAGTGTTCTCACAGTTGCGAACGAGGCATGAGCAACCGCATCCCACAGCCTCGGCCGCGAAATACCAAACTTGGGATGCACACTGTTAGGAGATTCATCATGACTCGGAAACTTTCCACCATGGCGGCCCTTGCCGGAATGACCTTGGCCACCGCAGCCTTTGCCGGCACCAGCGGACACCACCCCTTCATGGGCGGCAACTTGGGCTTGGCCACCGCGCCCCGCGCCGTGCAAGCCGACTACGCCCTGACCGGCAGCCATGACGCCCGCCAACGCGATGCGGCCAGCTACGATGCCAACCGCAAGGACCACCTGATGAGCGATCAACGCTCGGATTGGAACGCCAACAGCGATGCGACGGCCAATCGTTCAGAGCACGTCCGCAGTCAGGATGTGACGACCAATCGCTCAGATAACGTCCGCATCCATGACGCCCAGTTGCAGGCCGACCGTGACCTCAACCGTGGCACCTACCGCAGTTCACTGGACGCCAACACCGACAACGCCAAGACCTACGGTCAGCCTGTCCAAGCCCAACCGGCCCAAGCCCAGCCGGCCCAAGCCCAGCCGGCCCAGCAAACCTACACCGAGCCGGTGACCTCGCCACGCGAACTCAAGCCCGAATGGGTCTGGAAAAGCGGGCATGGCCGCACCCTGATCATGGTCCCCGCCGACAAGTAAGTCTTCCCAACGAGACGCGCACCAAGTAGGCGGATTCAATGAAGCGGTCGCTCCTTGAAAAGCGGCTCCTTCAAGACCAACGTACTCGTTCCCCGCGAAACGCCCGACGAACTCCAACCGGAGATTGTCGGGTGTTTCGTTTTCACACTTGGGTGGCCGCGAAGGATGGCATGGCCTCGCCACAACGTTTCACAAGTCAATGTCGTGATGCAATCGACCTCAACAAACCGCGTGGAATCACCCCAACAACGGCTCGGCTTTTGCTATATTCCCCCGCATGTTCAGCCCTCCCGCTCGTTTGTTGCCCACCCTCATCATCCTGACCTTGATGTTGACCCTCCCCGGCTGCGGCGCTGGCGCGGGGTCAAACGCCAATTCCCCCGCCTATTGGCGACCCGTTTCATCTCAAGGCGAAGAGGCCCTGCGCCAACGCGCCTTGAATGTCTGCACCCGACTGGTCGGACCCGCCACGGCGCACGATCTGCGCATTGATGTGCAACAGCAGCACGATTTGACGGCCTATTCATGGTCGGGGGGCCGCATCGCGCTGTCGCAATCGCTGGCGGCGGGAAATGAAACTGATCTCGCCGCCGCACTAGCGCACGAACTGGGCCACCTCTTGGCCGATGGTTCGCTTTGCATGCCCTATGCCGTGCAAGGCCTCGCCGGTCAGACCCAATCCCAACTCCACGCCGACACACAGGCCCAGACCGATGTCGAAGTCCAAGCCGACGCCATCGCCCAACATCTTCTTTCCCGCGCCGGTTACCCCCACGCCGCCCTGCCCCGACTTCTCCAACGCCTCTGCCTGGACACCCCGTCCCCCCGTCTCCGCAACGCCCTCCAACGCCGCCTGGCGCTGTTGCAAAACCCATGATTTCCGCCCGTTTCGGACGCATCGGGCTGCCCGTGCCCGAGTCGCAGGCATCCGGCCCACCTTCGTTAATGACCAGCCGGGTACGGGTGCCAAGCGGTGCGTATGCGAGGGGGAAGAAAAGGGGTCATCGTAGCTCTCGCCGGGATATAGTGGGGAAGCATCACTGTAAGATTGCTCCACCACCCCACCGCGGAGTACACGGCATGACGTTGATGCGATTGCGAAGTTTCCCTGCCCTGGCGGGTTCGCTGCTGGTGGCATTGCTGTTGACGGGTTGCCCTGACAATCCCCCCAACTACACCGCAGCATCCGACCCCGCAGCATCATCCGAACCTCGCGTGGCAACCGAGAATCCCGCTTCGCAAACTTCCGCCACGCCCTCGCCCCAACTGCGGGATGTGGTCATCACCGGCGACACCGCCCGCGGCGAAGCGCACGGCACCTTCCCCAACGGCCGACAAAACCAGCGAACCGTCAACTTCGTCCGCGACAAGGGTTCCTGGCTGGTGGTTTATGAGTAGCGCCCCGGGGCGATGCGGGCCCCGGCCTTCACAACTTTAGCGGACGGGATAAGATCGGGGAGCGTTCCTGATTCTTCACCCCTTATCCGCCCCGCGTTGCGGTACGATTGACAGGAGAGGCTGCTTGAGCCGCAAATTCGGCGGGAACTAGGGGTCATCATGCTCGTGTTTATCGATGAAAGCTTTCGTACCAATGCACGCACCGGCAATCGCTTCGGCGTGCTGGCGGGGGTCGCCATTCCTGAAGACATCTTCCACACATTCCAGCGCGATATTTTCAACGTGCGCAAGCCCTTCCACGGACAAGTGCTCGGGCCTGACGATGAGTTGCATGGCACGGAACTGCTCAACTCGGCGACGTTGAAGCGGATTGCCATGAAGGGTTTTTCTTATCACTGGAACCTCGCCGAGGACGTACTGAACTATTCGTGTAGCCGAAACGTCAAGGTTTTTGGCGTGGTTTGCTTCCGCAGTGGTTTGCACTCGTTCGTCTGCGATGACGAGGTGAAACTCAATGTCACTTTTCGCTACTTGTTCGAGCGGATCGACGGGTACATGAAGCGGGAGTTCCCAGGCAGAACGGCGAAGCTGATCTTCGACAACCGGGACCACAAGACGCATGAGAAGAATGCCAAGGCGATCACAAACTTCTTCATGCGCAGCCAGTTGGGGCTTGGATACGACAGCATTCTTCGCGTGCCGTTCTTTGCCGTATCGCAAGGCCATAACTACGGGCTTCAATTGGCTGATCTGGTGACGACCACCATCGGCCTGTTCTTCCAGGGAGAGCGCCGGTACAAACCGATGTGGGACATTGTTCAGAAGATGCTCTACTTTTCTGATGTGGGCGGCCAGCGACAATCGAGTTTGAAAGTGATGCGGGACCAGTCCCAGTCCCGAAAGCCGTGGGGTGGGGCATGAAGGATTGGCGCGCAAAAAAAGAGATTCGGCGGCCCTTGGGCCTATGACTGGGCTTAATGGGCCCAGCACCGAATCTCATCAACATTATTATCGGCGACCAATGCCTCCAAGTCAAGTCCATTTGCCCGTTGGAGGCGGATATCAAGCGGATGCGGAAGAGGAGTAAAAGCGGACGCTCCCCGGTATTTTCAAGCGTTTGTCCCGCGGAAATCACTTGCCGCATGATTGGCGATGTTGCTCTAGAACTTCGCGGATCGCCGACGCCACCTCACGGCCCAGGGCGGCGTAGCCTTCTTCGGTGTAGTGGACGTTGACGGGGAGTTGGATTTCTTTTTCGTGGGCTTTGGCGAAGGTGTAGAGGTCTTGGGTGGCGATGCCGTGGCGGGCCATGAGGTCGGCGGCGGCAGTGTTGTATTTGACTTCATCGCCGGGGATGCGGCCATCCACGCCCAGCGGCACGGGGGTGGTGTTGCGCCAGATGAGCGTCGCGCCGGTTTGCTTCATGCGGGCGATGAGCGTTTCCATGTGGGCGATGTAGTCGGGCAGGGGCACCAGTTGCCGACCGCTGGCGACATCGGTGAGATCGCCTTTTTCGTCGGCGTATTTGATGTCGTGGAGGCCGAAGTTGAAGTGGATGAGGTCCCAGCGTCCATCGCCCAGCCAGGCGTCGATTTTTTGCAGGCCGCGGATGGTTGGGCCGCAGTTGATGGGCGGGCGGTGGACGTTGGCGATGCCTTGGAGTTGTCGGCGGACTTCCTGGGTGTAGCCGATGGAAATGGAGTCGCCGATGATCAGCACGCGGGGCAGGGCGGGGTCGTCAACGGCGGGCAGGAGGGCATCGGGATGTTTCATCATGGCGGGCAGGATAGCAGGGAAGAAACGAAGAGGCGACGGAGTGCGGCGTTTGGTTTATCGCATCCCACAGAAGAAGTCGCGGCGACTTCATCTGTGGGCTTGAGGCGGTGGATCCACACGAATGGTTGCGCGGAAGGCTACTCGCGGGCATCGACGCTGATTTGGGCGAGGTGGCCTTGGGCGTCGCGTTGGACGTCGGGGGTGACGCCCATGTATTGCAGGGATCGCTCGATGACGTTTTTGACCGCGGGCGCGGCGATGATGCCGCCGTAGTGGCCCTTGCGGGTATCGGGCTGGTGCATGAAGAGGCCGACGATGATGCGGGGACGTTCCACGGGCGCGCCGGCGACGAAGGAGCCGATGTAAGCGCCGGGGATGTACCCGCCGCGTTTGGGGTCGGGCACTTGGGCGGTGCCGGTCTTGCCCCAGATGGTGTAGAGGTCGCTCAAGGCCTTGCGGCCGGTGCCTTCGGTGACGACCTTGCGCAACACGCTTCGAGTTTCATCGGCGATGGCCGGGGTGAGCACGCGGCCGATGACCTGCGAGCCGGCGAGTTCCTCCACGCCATCGACCGCCAGGATGCGGGGGCGAATGAGGAAGCCGCCGTTGGCGAAGGTGCAATAGCTGCGCACCATTTGCAGCGGCGTCACGGCGATTTCGTGGCCCATCGGCAAACTGGTGACGCTGTAACCCGACCAGCGGGACAGCGGGTTGACCAGCCCGGTGGCCTCGCCGTCCAAGCCGATGCCGGTGGGGTGGCCAAAGCCAAAGGCGGTCACGGTGCGGTGCATGCGTTGGTTGCCCATGCGTTCGCCGACCTTGCCCATGATGATGTTGCTGGACTTGATCAGTCCACCTTCCCATGTGAGCGTGCCGTTGCCGTGTGCGTCGTGGAGGCGTCGGCCCGCGGCGGTGACCCACAGGCCGCCTTCGCCGCTGATCATTTCCTGCGGG
>JBBRGB010000101.1:0-12115 GCA_038241095.1 Phycisphaerales bacterium | reverse complement strand
TCACATGCTCAGGCATCTCCTGAGGCCAACATCGCCGATTAGAGCGGGAGATTCCGCGTGACCCAACTGGCTTGTCAGGCACGATGGCTCAAATTGGCCCGCGACGGTCGCGGGCCGGAAGCCAACCGGGAAATGTCGGTTAAAACGTGCCATGAGGCGCGCTGTTTAACTCTGGGGCCGTGTCCGGGGGCCGGGGGGGCTGGGGGCGACTTCACCGATGATTCACCTGACATCAATCAGGGGCTGGCCTGCCTTGGACCCGCCTCGACTATCGCCATGCCCTCGGTGGCCAACTTCCCTTCCAACCTCACCCGCGTCACAGATCGTCCTCTGTCAATTGAGCGTGCTTGAGCAGATGGCGAAGCAGGCCTGTTTTAAGTGGTGTGTTGCCATGGACGGGGATGGAGACGCGAACGATCTCGCCGGCCTTGCCGTAAATGTGGTGGCTACCATTGACACGGAGTAACCGCCAGCCGTGTTGCTCCACGATCTTGCAGAGATTTCTCCCGCTGATCTGCTTCATACGGCGATTTCCAGGACACGGGCGTCGCTGTCGTCAGGAGGGGCGACCACATCGCTGGACAGACATCCCTCGACCGCTTCATAAAGATTGGCAAGCAACTCCTCAAAGGTGTCACCCTGGGTGGCGCAGCCGGGGATGCCGGGCACCTCGGCCCAATAGCCGCCTTCTTCCGCCTGATGGACAATGACTTTGAGTTTCATTTACGGACTCCCATACCTGACCCACGTTGTTGTGAGAAAGGCATTATACGCGGCGTTGGATCATTGGCCTGGGGTCGGAGTGGACTTACACGCGGGCGCAGGCCCTGTGTGCATGCCGTCCATGCCTCTCGGCCTACGGGGTTGCCGAAGGCTCAAGTTCCTCCAGGCGGTATCCAGTGGGAGGGCGACCACGCTTGGGCATCTTGGTGTCAACGATGTGCCCGGACGCGTCACGCCTGACCAGGCGACGGCGAACCTTGGGCTTGGTCTTGCCTGTCGCCTTTCGGCGTGATTGACGCCCCTTGCCGGCTTTGTCGGCAGACTTGCTGACAGCCTTCTTGGACATCGGCAATGGCACCGAGTCATCCAGGCCGTAGTACTCCTCCAACTGTTGCAGGGCGGTGTCCAGCGTGTTGGTGACCATGGCCTTGGGGTCGTCGCTGAGGTAATAGGCCGCGGTGCTGTGGTCACGGTGGGCCAGGAACAACTGGATCAGGGCGGGGTCCAGCCGGCCACTTCTCATGCTGGCGTCTTTGATGGCTTGGGCCGAGGTGTCACGGAACTGTTGGAAGGTCACCGGGAGTTTTGCACGCCGTGCGACTTTTTTAAACTCACGTCCCACGGTGTCGCTGCCGGTGTCGGTCACCAGGGCATGGCCATACTCGTTTAAGAACAGCCGGCCAAAACACCCAAATACGAGCGTCATCGGAGGGCAAAAGCACCCGTTCCAGCACCCAATTCTGCTGGACGAGGTGGCTTCAGGTGGTATAATGGCTCAACTTGGTCCGCGACGTTCGCGGGCTGGAGTCTATCCAGGAAATGTCGGGTTAGAGGAATCCATGAATCGCCAACACCTGTCCATGCGTAAGCTTTCTTTCTCCCCACTTCGTGAATCAATGATTGGCCTTCTTCGCCGCCATTCGCTTATCTGTGCCACAGCGACATGCCTCGTTGTTGGTATCCAACCGGCCATTGCCAAGGAGTACTACATCGCCCCCAACGGTGATGACGAGGCTGGCGGCACACTTGCTGCGCCATGGGTGTCGGCCGCCCGTTTTGCGCAGATTGCCGAGCCAGGCGACACGCTATATATCCGAGGCGGCATTTACCGGGCCCAAGAGACAATCCTCACGCGCTCAGGCACTGCCGAGAAGCCCATCACCTTCCGCAATTACGCCGATGAAGTGCCCATCTTTGATGGCACCGACACCCACTGGAACGCCAAGGTTCGTTACCCCAATGCATTCTACTCCGAGTATCCCAATTACATCCGCTATATCACGTTTGAGGGTCTGGTGATCCGCAATTACTTCCGTGGCGGGATTCATCTTGGGTCCAACTACATCCCCAACAGTCCCGAGCAAAGCAACGACCACATCACCATCCGCCACTGCCTGGTCGACAAGTGCGGGCAGAACGGCATCAATGTCTCCAACGGCGACTGGCTGGTGGTTGAGAATAATGTGGTTGGCCGAACGGGCTGGCGGCAGGAGGCCGGCTCGTGGTCCAGCAACATCAATGTTTTGAACATGCTGGGAACCAATAATCGCGTCATCGGCAATGTGTCTTTCCATGCGGTGGACGTCTCCAATTATCACACCGACGGCAATGGCATGATTCTTGACTGGGCTGACGGGCCACCGCACGTTGGCGGGGCGACGGTGGAGAACAACCTGTTCTTTGAAAACGGTGGTGTAGGTATAGCCTGGACCAAGAACCAGAATGCCAATATCAATAACAACACCCTGTGGGACAACGGCAAGGAACCAACCTACGTGCATCCCGATTGCGGCATCTACTTTTGGGATGCGACCACGAACATCAACCTGCGCAACACCATCGTCTGGCAACCCAAGGGGGGCGATGCCATGCAGATGAACGGGCCGTTCGTTAGCGGCACGCGGACGAACAACCTGATCACCAAACAGCCGGGCGCTGCAGACCCCAAGCTGGCCGACCCGGCGAAGCTGGACTTTACTCTCGCCGCCGACTCGCCAGCGCGAGCAGCCGCGACCGCGACTGACGCCCCGGCCAACTCGCTGCTATTCGACCGCTCCATTCTCAAGGCGCAGACGACCGACCAGCCGATCCCCTGGTATCGCTGGGCACCAGACTACGATCAACTGATTGCCAAGGGCGGGCTTGCCCATTGCCTGGCACTGGCCAAGCGTCCGGCGGGCAAGACTGACATTGGCGCATTTTCAGTTTCCAGCGCTCCGCCATTGGCCGCCATGGCTAAGTCACCCAATCCCATCGTCGCCACCAATCTGGTGGTGAACGGAACCTTCGAGGTACCGGCGAAACAGTGGGAGCTGGCTAAGAACGCCGCCACCAACGGGGCCCAGCCCCATGGCGGGACCCTGAGCCTGCAAATGAACGGGAGCGGCTCCTGGTCGAGTTCGTCGCAGATTATTCTGGTGAAACCAAACACCAAGTACGTGTATTCAGCGTGGATAAAGGGTACGTGCAATGTGAACATGAAGGTGGTCACTCCGGCCTGGGGGACTATCGCCGAAGGCGTCCAACAACCGACCGGCACCTGGACTCATTACGAAGTCCGGTTTAACAGTGGGACAAACTCCGTCTTGCTGGTCGCCCTGATGGATGGCAGCACGGGCACCTCATATGTCGACGGCGTCTCTCTCGTTGCGGAGTAAACCCGGACACCCGGCATTCTTGCGAGGCATCTTACTTTGCGTTCAAACGCCGGTTGCCTAACTGATAGGAAATTTGATTCCGCCGGAGGGCCATTGCATGGGGCGGGGGTGAGGGGTTATCTCCCCTTTCCGCTCTCCGCTTTTCCCTTTCCGCTTTTCCCCCTCACCCTCCTTTCCCCTCTGATGCCAAGTTCAATCCTTTGGTTGCTCCGCCAGGCTGAAGGTGACCTTTTGCAGGTTGCACACGGCATTGTGTGGGCCGTCTTTCTCGCCCTTGCGGAAGACCAAGGCCACGGAATGCGTGCCTGGTTTTTCGATCTTCACGGGGATGGAAAACTCCTTCATATCCTTCCAGTCCCATCCGCCGGTGCCTTGGACGGTGAAGGTGCCGATGAGCGTGCCGCCCTCGATGGGTAGGCTCTGCCCTTTGGCCGGGCCGACCTTGGGGTCCAGAAGGATGTCAATTTGGGTGCCTGCACGGTCGTTTGGGATTGCGTAACGGAAGGTCACTTGGTTGAAGGGATTTTCCCTGCCGAGGTCGATATCCTTGAAAAAGAGCGAAGCGCCCCAGTGGATGTTGCCCATGAATCCGCCAAAGTCGTGAATGTCACCACCCTTGGCGGTGTGGCGGGTGGCTTCGAGGGTGACGCTGGTGGGGGCGTGGGCCAGGGTTTTGACTTCCGTGGCCGCGGGTTCGGAACGATTGCCCGCCGCGTCGAAGGCATAGACGCGGTAGGTGTAGGTCTTGCCTTTTTCGACGGACTCATCGGTCAACTCGCGGGTGTCTTTGGCATCAAAAACCTTGGGCTTGTCCTCGCCTTCCTGACGCTGCACCTGGTAGCCGATGACGCCGATTTCATCTTTGGCCTCCTGCCATGTCAGGACGACCTTGGCATCGGTGACGTTGAGCGTGCGGACGTTGACCGGCGCGATCGGCGCCACGGTGTCAGCCGGGGTGCTGGCCTCGAAAACCGTCGGCTGCGAGAACTGGCCGAAGCGGTCATAAGCGCGGACTTCATAACGGTAGGTCGTCGAAGGCGTCAACCCCGTCTCCCGGAACGGCCCCATCGTGGCGGGCTTGGGCTGCTTCTCCCGCTGGATGACGAAGCCCGCCAGATCACCGTCGGGATCCTGACCTTCACAAGCAAACGCCAGTGATGCTGCGGTGGAGCCGCCTGCGGTCACCTTGGGGGCTCTCGGTGACGAACCTTTGACCGCATCGGCGTAACAGGCGATCAAGGGCAGCATCCGCCCACCGCCGCGGGTCGGCATGGCGTCGGCGGGCAGGACGCGGGTCTCGTCGCCGCGGGTTTCACTCACCAGTTGCCGGGTGCCCCAACTCGGTGTCCAAGCGTATTCCGACACCCCCGCCAGGCTCATGGATGCGTTTTCGGTAAAGAACAGGCCCTTGTCGGTGCCGGACTCGACGCACTTGTAGAGGTGGGCACCGATGACTTCGGTCTTGCCGCCGTGGATGGTACGGATGATCGGCCCGCGATGCTCAGTCTTCAAGCCGAGAATCCAAGCGGTTCCGCCGTCGTTGATGATCTTGAAGTCCGCATCGCTTTCGAGGTTCAACTGCCTGGCCCAAAGGCGCGAGCCGGGGCCGATGCGGACTTCTCCACTGACCCAGTCCTCGACAAAGAGCCGCCCCTTGCCCCGGTGGTCGATTCTTCCGCTGCCGGAGAAACTGGCGAGGACCAAGTCGCGGTCGGCGGCATGTTGGATGGCCGACCCCGCTGGATGGTTGCTGAAGGCCAGGCGTTCGAGGATCACCACCGGGGCGGCGCCTTGCTCAAAGAGGAAGACGGGCTGGTCCTTCTCCGTGGTTAGTTTGCCCGTGAGAGTGAGCGTGGCTTCCAGGCCGATGATGCGTTGGACGTTGCCGCGGATGTGGATGGTGTCGCTGATATGGTAGGTGCCCTCCCAGCCGGGGTTGTTGGCTCGCTGGCTGGTGGGCAATTCGCGGGCGCGGGGCAGGTAGATGGTCGTCGCGCCGCTGTCGATGGCCTGTTGCAGGGCTTGGGTGTCATCGGCCGCGTCGCCGGGCATGCCGCCGAACTGTTGCGGGCTGACCCACTTCACCACCGGTTCCCAAGCCACCTCCGGCGTCTCCTCAATGGGCAGATTCAACGACGCCAGTTTGCCGGGAAACAGCCCCATCGTCGGCCCGAAGCAGTATTCCTCCACCTTGCCCGTTGCCACATCCCTGCCCAATGGCGCGGCCACGGCTTTCTCATAGCCCGTTACCGTCACGTTGCGCAGATACAGCACCCCACGCTCGCTTTTCTGCACAATCGCCGGGCCTTGTCCCCGGCCGTTCAACACACTGTCGATGAGCGTCACCACGCCAGCGTCGGTGTTGTTGACTACCGCGGGCACCGCATTGTCCGAGGTGAGCTTGCGCACAAAGGCCATGTTTTCCGCGTTGTCCAGCCCCGCTTGGCGCTGCCCGCGCAGAGTGATGAACTCCAGCGTCACCGAGTTGACGTTGGAACGCACGCGGATGCCGGTGTCAAAACCGATCACCGTGAGGTTCTTGACATACAGCGGCCCGACCTCACCTTGGACCAGACCCAGCCCCACGGCTCCGGCCTCCTTGCCGTCCACGCCGCTGCGAATCGTCACATCGCGCACGCAGCCTTGGTTGTTGGCGCAGAAGTCCAGGCCCATCGCACCGGGGTTGTTCTTGCCGGCGTCGATAGTGAGGTTCCGCACCGCGTTGCGGAATCGCTGCGCCGGGGCACCGCCCGTCCAGACCATCGGCTTGGGATTCCCGGAATCGTCAAAACCCTTGGCGCCGTCGGTCAGCAACAACACGGTCTGGTCCTGGCCCTGACCTTCGAGCACGGTGTAGTTGCAGGCCCCGGCCCAACGGAGCGTCGAACTGATGAGATACGTCCCCTTGGGCAGGTAGATGATCGTCCCGCTGCCGAACTGCTCGTTGATGGCTTTCTGAATGGCTTTAGTGTCATCGGTGACACCGTCGCCCTTGGCGCCGTAGTCGGTCACGACGTTGACCACCTTGGAATCCAGAGGGTATTGCGTCGGTTGGGCCAGTGTCGGATTGGCCGTGATGAGGAACCCCATCGCTACGCAGGTCTGCGCCAGTGTTCGCAAGTTGTGAAGGATGTGGCGTTGGACAGTGGCAATAAGCTGGGGAATCTTCATGGTCGGTTCCGGGGGGGTGGCGGGTTGGTATCGGCAAACGCTGATTACAAAGCGAAATCGTCGCCCAGTTGAAAAAGAACGGGGGATCACTTCACGCCATCGACGAGCTTGTACCAGGTCGTCGAAACACTCAGTACCTCTTCCAAGGTGGCGTCTCCCACGTGACTGTCCACAAAGGCGATGTTCTGGGTGTTGTTGGCGTGGCGGAACATCAGATAGTCGTTGGTCAGATAGTCCGTGACATTGTCCCAGTCCGACATGTCGAACTGGTTTTCAGGGTTGCCCGTCCAATTGCCGGGCACCTTGTCGTTGATCTCGAAGTAGTAGGCCCGGCTGCCGGGCAGGCGTTCCAGTTGGCGCCAGTACCGGGCAGCGGGATTGGCGGTACGGCGATTGCCCGCGGTGACCATCGGCACCACGTAACTGGTCCAATACCGGCCGTTGGTCTGATCATTCCAATTGGCGTTGTTGGTCCAAGGCTTGTTGATCTTGGACATGGCGTTCTGCGCCGAGTGGCAGGCGAACATGCCGTTAAAGACGCTCGCGCCCCCGAGGTAATCATTGGCAAAGGCACGGGGCCATTCATTTTCCGAGGTGCCGTTGTTCCAGAAACCAGGCCGCAGCGTGCCGTGGTTGTCGTTGGTGTAGGTCAGGGAGAGGATCATCACTTGCCGCAGGTTGCTCATGCAGGCCACCTTGCGTGCCGCTTCGCGTGCCCCTTGCAGAGCCGGGAGCAAGAGGGCGATGAGCAGGGCGATGATGGAGATGACCACCAACAGTTCGATTAGCGTGAAGGCTTTGCGGCGCATGGCGTCCCTTTCATGGGTTTGTGCGGGCGGGTGGGACGGGGCCGCGCTAACAGACGAGACGAGTCAAAGCGCGGGACCGGCCGTTGGGCCGATCCCGCGGGAAGGAGGTTATTCAAGCATTGCGTCGCCGGGGCAGCAGGCACAATCCGCCGAGTCCCAACAGCGCCAGCGAGGCCGGCTCGGGCACAACGGTGGGAACGATCTGGATGCCCGCCACGCCGAGTTGGCCGCTGGTGTTTTCCGGGTTCAGGCGGATGGTGAAGCCCGAAGAGGTCTGGCCGGAGAAGAGCACGTAGTTGCTGAGGTTGGCCGTGGCCACGGATGTCCCGGTCGCTTGAGTGAAGGTGGTGTAGGCCGCTATGGTGTTGTCGATCTTGAAGTAGGTCGTGCCAGCGCCGTTGTATATGCCAGCGCCATCGGTGATGCGGGCCCGGCCGACCTTGTTGGTCGTGTCACCGGCAACGTAGAGGTACACGTCGTAGCCGTTGGTGGTGTAAGCCGACCCAAGACCCGCGACGGTGATCTTGATTTCGCCGAAGTCGGAATCACGGTACCAGTAAAGAACACCCTTGAACATCTCACCCGATGCCGTCGCCGTATTGGCAGCTGAGGTCAGTGTGTTGGCAACACCACCCCCGTAAGGCCGAGCCCAAGCCACCGAAACTCCCGTGGCAATCCCGCCGGTGCTGTCCATGACCGTGCCACTGCTGAGAGTGCCTGATCCGCCCGAGGCATTGTTCCAGTTCTGCTGTGTCACCACGCCGGTGACGTCCGTGGATTCAAGCCCTTCCACATTGCTGGCGAAGTTGACGCCGATTGACGCCGCCTGCGCGGTTTGCAGAACCAATCCCATGGCCACCGTGGCCAACGCCGTGATCCAAGTCTTGCGAGTCATAGTCCGAACTCCTTTCGAGGTTGTGTGCCGCGACAAGCGGCACGGTAATTGTTGCGATTCCTTTTCCATCCCGTCCTGATCCGAATCCGATGCCGAAGTTTGTTCCATGCGCTGACTCCCAAATGGGTGTTCCCAAAACATGCCTCCATGACGTGACCGGCACCGGCTTCCAGCCGACGCAAAGTTTTACCTTCCCTCCCCTTTTCCGCTCTCCGCTTTCCCCTTTCCGCTTTTCCCCCTCACCCTCCTTTCCCCAGCGAGTGTCCCAGCGAAAAACCACAGGGCAGCACCACCGGTTTCACGTTCCGGGCTTCGCCGTCGATGAGTTGCAACAGTCCTTCCACCGCGGCGGTGCCCATCGCGGCCTCGGGCAGCAGCATCGTCGCAAGGTGCAGTTCGACATCCCGAACCGGCGAGGCGTCGAAGGTGATGACCGAAAAGTCCTCGGGAATGCGCAGCCCCGCGCGCATGGCGGCCCGGCACCAGGTGCGGGCTTCCAGATCGGTGTAGCCCACCATCGCCGTGGGACGCTCCGGGGCCGAGGCCAACTCCGGCCGCAGCCGCTCGACGATTTCGCTCGGATTGCCTCCCTCATCCTGCTCCACCCGTGGCGTCAGACCCGCCTCGCGCATCGCCTTGAGATAACCATCCCGTCGATCCACAGCCGAAAAGTGGTCCAAGCCGCAGAACAGCGAGAATGCGATTCGCCGATGCCCACGCTCAAGCAGGTGTTGCGTGGCCTGGTAACCGCCTTGGAAGTCATCGGGATAGACGCAGTTGGCGGCGTGCTTGGAGTTGATCCACATGGCCGGGAGGTTGTGCTTGCCCACCAGGTGGATCAACTGGGCTGGGATGTGCGCCTGGTAGTTGATGAGCAAGCCGTCACAGACCAGCTCGCGGAGAATCTGCGGCACATAATCGGGATTCGCAAGTTTGTCGTCGGGCACCTTGGCGACCACCAAGTGCATTTGCCGCTGGGACAGGCCATCATGCACGGCATCAAACAGCGGCCCCGGCAAAAAGCTCCAGTAGGCGGTGGTGCTCTGGAGAATGGCCACGGTGTTGAAGCGACCAGTCGCCACCGCCCGGGCGGCGGCATTGGGACGAAAGCCCATCTTCACGGCGGTGTCACGGATGCGGCGGGAAAGCTCCTTGCCCACACGGGTGTTGCCACCCCGACCGCTGAGCACGGCACTGACCGTGGGCTGCGAAACCTGAAGGTGGCGGGCGATTTGGGTGACGGTGGCGTTCATTTGACTATGCCCATAGTCTAAATTGAACTATGGGCAAAGTCAAGGGTTGTTTTCGCTGACTTATCCCCAGTTTTGTCCGCGTCTGCCGCGGTGAGCCAACATGACCTTCCCCACACTCCTCGGCGTGCCGTTGAACCCGCTGCCGATGTAGGCCACGCCGTCGCGCAGGGCGGGGGAACTTTCCGGGTCGTTGACATCGTGTGTCCACAACACCTCACCGTCGCTCAAGCGCGCCGCCAGCACATAGCCGGGATGGGTCTTGGGCTTGTGATCCTCACCGGCTTCCACGGCCCCGGCCCCGACGATCACCACATCGCCCCAAATGGCGGGCGAACTCTCCAGGTGCAAGGGCGTTTTCGCCAGCCAGCGCACCGCGCCGGTGGCGGCATCGAGACAGACCACGCCCACGCTGACCATGGATGTGGGGACCCTGATGGGATCATTGGTGGGCCAGACCGAGGCCAATGTCAGACAGGCCCTGCGCATCGTCGATGCCATGGCCCCCGCCGTGCTGTTCATTGATGAGGTGGAGAAGGCACTCTCGGGCGGCTTGTCAGGTGGCCAGGGCGACAGCGGGCAAGGCGGGGCAACGGCGGATCAGGTGGAGCTTTTTCGTCGTAACGGCGACCTCCCCCGCCCGATGATCTACACCATGCATGATGCCGAGACAGCGCAGATGCGATTCTGCCAGGATGATCTGGGCTGGCTCTATGTCGTCGAATCGCCCGGCGTTCTGGGGCTATCACGCTGCGGCCTGAGCATTGATGACGTTCACCAACAAGAGTGGTTGTACGACGACATGTCGTCGCTGCTCACGATGAAAGGACTTCGGCGAACGGGAACGGACGCTGCCGACGCCTACTTCCGCGGGATGGCCAATCGGCTCTTCTACACCGTGGCTGTGGATCCCAACCTTTGGCCGGATCCTCAAGCTCTCAGTCCATGGTATGACGCCGAGGTCATCAAGCCACTCAATCATGCCTTCCTCGCCGTCGAGTCCGACTTGGACCATCGACGCGTTTTGCCCGACGATCAGGGCATAGCGTGGACCGCCAAGGATGGCAGCGAGGTGATCTTCGCCTATACCGACTTTTCCCACCCGCTGTCCAAAGGTGCGGTTGTCGAGGATCTCCTTGCACAATCGATCACGACCGTGACCGGTGCCGTCAATTGTCGTCGCCATGGCATTTACCGCGTCCGCGATTCCGTCCGAACGGCCAATCACGTGAACGTCGCGTTTGCCAGTCGATGACGGCGGCGGCGTTGTATGGACTACCCCGATGGCTCCCTTAATGAAAGTGTCGACGTGTGATTGACGGCAAATACCTTCTTGGATCGAGCTACTACCCCGAGCAGTGGCCGCGGACCAGCGTCGCGCCTACGAGCCCTTCTGCACAGGGGCGTGGTATCCCCGAGCCTTTGACGACGATGGCAATCTGATGGGCGGCGACACCGACCGCTTATTCATCGATAGTCAACCCTGGTTGGCTCTCGCTAATCGTCGGGCGGGATGCAGCAGCGGGCGCATGTGAGGACGATACCCAGATGGTGCAGCCGGCGGATGCGACGGCGACGGTGGGAACGACGGGCTTTGGCGTTGCGGACCTGCACGCGGCGGATGTGCTCGGCGGTGCGATGCAGGCGGTTACGTCGGGCTTGTGGTCGCAGCGAGGCGGCTTGGATGGCGGTGTCGACGGCGCGACGCACCTGCGGCACGGTCAGGATTTTTTTCCCCCGCTGCCTGTCCTTCACCGATCAGCTTCAGGTGTAGTCGCGCCAGCAACAGGGGGCTGATGGCCGTCAGGATCAGGTGACGCTGCACCGCGACGTAGCGGCGGCACTCGAACTGGTCGAGCCCCAGTTGATCCTTCTCGTCCCGGAAGCTGCGTTCCACGTGCCAGCGGCCAAACGCCACATGCAGGATCCGCTCGATGGGCACACCCGCCGGGGTGTTGGACACGAAGTGCTTGGTCTCACCGGTCAGTGGGTTGTACGCCTGAATGAGCCAGCGTGGAGCCGAGGGCAAGGCGAAGCGCGGATCGCGGCGGCGGCCCGGGCGCGCCCGAAGAACCCGATGAGATTGTCTTTGGTTTCACCCACCCCAACGGTTTCGGCTCCCCAGACACCTCGGCCTTCCCACCCACGCTCGAACTGACCTTTGTTCCCGAACCCGCCACCGCCATGCTGCTGGTGGTTGTGGCGACGGCACTGGGGGGACGACCACGACGCAAGCACTGAGGTCCGCTCTGATGGGGCGGCTGCTGGCCACCGTCTTGCCTTCGACTAGCCCCTGCACCGCCAACACCTTGAATATCCAAGTGCCCAAGCAGACAACCGGCACCCCTCGGTGGGCTTCGAAGACTCTGCCACCCTACGCCGAAGGGAGCTATAACCGAATGCTGTGGATGAAGTCGTGATAAAGGCGGCGTACCTTGGGTGTGATTTCACGCACCCGCAACGCCCACGCGGGCAGGAGTACGCCACCATGCATGACCCTACCAGCCAACCGTTCCGTTTTCCAACCGCTGACCACCGGCCCGTCGATGATCCGCTGACGTCGGTGTTGCGCCACGGCGCCCGATCGCTGCTGATGCAGGCCGTCGAGGT
>JBBRGB010000100.1:0-12180 GCA_038241095.1 Phycisphaerales bacterium | reverse complement strand
GGGTGGGTGACGTTCGCCAAGGCCAACATCGCCGAAGCCCGGCGATACAACAAAGTGGTCTATCCCTACCTCTGGCCCGAGTATCACGATGGCGCTTCGCCGGAGTTGCGGGGCAAGCCGATTCCCGCCGCGTACTGGCGCTTGCAACTCGAAACGGTGTACGAACACGCCGACGGAGTGGTCATCTGGGGCGGCTGGCAGAAAACGTGGGACGAACAAGCGCCGTGGTGGCAAGAGACCTTGAAGTTTCTCAAGGAGAAGGGCATCTCACCCAGATAAAGAACTCAAACCCGTGGGATGGCCCTCGCCGGGTGGCACGGGGCATCCCTAGACCATCCCACAGAAGAGCCGCCCAGGGCGACGGCTCATCTGTGGGCTTGCAAAAGTTTCATCTGTGGGCTTGCGATGGAAAAGAAAGCCCCGCATCGCGGGATGCGGGGCTGGTGGGTTTCACTTCCGGGCTTCCGGCGTACGGGCTTCCGGGGGGGCCGGGGATTACTTGATGAACAGCATTTCCGTGTACTTGGGCAGGGGCCAGAGGTCGTCGGCGATGATCTGCTCCAGGGCGTCCGACACCCGGCGGGTTTCAACCATCGCGGGCACCACATCGTCGCGGTAGTGCTTGGCGTGCGACAGCACATCGCCAGTCAGTTCGTGGCCCACGGCGTTTTCGAGTTTGCCGATGGCGACTTCCAATTCGCCCACCAGGCCCGTCACCTTTTCCAGGCTCTTGGTGTCGCCCTTGACGCCAGCGCTCTTCATCGCCCCGGCGGTGGTCGCCAACTCGCCTTGGTAGCGGTAGGCTGTGGGAAGAATCATCTGCTTGGCCATCTGCAGGCAGACCAAGCCCTCGGTGTTGATGTCCTTGCAGTACCGCTCCATGTAAATCTCGTAGCGGCTGTGCAGTTCGCGGCCCGTGAGCACGTTGAACTTCTCAAACACGTCGGCGTGCTGCTTGTTGGGCAATTCCGCCAAGGCGTCCACGGTGTTGCGCAGGTTGGGCAGGCCGCGTTTCTCGGCTTCCTTGTGCCACTTCTCGGAGTAATTGTCGCCGTTGAAGACCACGGCCTTGTGCTCTTTGTAAATCTCGGCGATGACTTCCTGAACCGCGGCACTGAGCTTCTTGGGGTCGCCCTTGGTGCGCTTCTCCAAATCCGCGGCCACCTCGTCCAAGCTCTCGGCGACGATGGTGTTCAACGCCACCAGCGGCCCGGCGATGCTCTGGCCCGAACCCACGGCCCGGAACTCGAACTTGTTGCCCGTAAACGCGAAGGGCGAAGTCCGGTTGCGATCGCCGTAGTCCTTGGGCAAGGGCGGCAGGCTCTCAACGCCGACGTTGAGATAACCCTGGCCCTTGGGACCCTTGACCTTGCCCTTTTCCAGGCTCTCGAAGATGCCCGTGAGCATGTCGCCCAGGAAGATGGAGATGATCGCCGGCGGGGCCTCGTTGGCGCCCAGGCGGTGATCGTTGCCGCTGTGGGCGATGACCAGCCGCAGCAGTTTGGAATACTTGTGCACCGCCCGGATGACCGCCGCGCAGACGGTCAGGAACTGCATGTTTTCGTGTGGGGTGTCGCCGGGTTCGAGCAGGTTGCCGACCTTGGGGCCACCCAGCGACCAGTTGAGGTGCTTGCCCGAGCCGTTGATGCCGGCGAACGGTTTTTCATGGAGCAGGGCGGCAAGGCCGTATTTCTCGGCCGTGCGCTTGATGGTGAGCATGAGAATCTGCTGATGGTCGGTGGCGACGTTGGCATTTTCGTAAATGGGGGCGATTTCAAACTGGCCCGGGGCGACTTCGTTGTGGCGGGTCTTGACCGGCACGCCGAGCTTGAACAGCTCACGCTCGGTGTCCATCATGAACGCCAGCACACGGTCGGGAATGGCACCGAAGTATTGATCCTCAAACTCCTGGCCCTTGGGGGGCTTGGCACCGAAGAGGGTCCGTCCGGCGATGAGCAGGTCGGGCCGGGCGTAGTAGAAGTTGCGGTCGATGAGGAAATATTCCTGCTCGGGGCCGGCGGTGGCGGCGATGTAGCCGGGGTCGCTGACGCCGAAGGCGTTGAGCAGCCTGCACGCGGCCTTGTTCAGGGCCTGCATGGAGCGAAGCAGCGGGGTCTTCTTGTCCAAGGCCTCACCGGTCCAGGAGACGAAACTGGTGGGGATGCACAGCACGGTGCCGTTGGGATTTTCCAGGATGTAGGCGGGGCTGGTGACGTCCCAAGCGGTGTAGCCGCGGGCCTCGAAAGTGGCGCGAAGCCCGCCGGAGGGGAAGGAAGAGGCGTCCGGCTCGCCTTGAATCAGCGCCTTGCCGGAGAACTCGGCCACGGCCTTGCCATCGCTTTCGGGTGCCAGGAAGCTGTCATGCTTCTCGGCGGTCTGGCCCGTCAGGGGGTAGAAGACGTGGGCGTAGTGAGTAGCGCCTTTCTCCATGGCCCAGTCCTTCATGGCCGTGGCCACGGCATCGGCCACCGAGGCGTCGAGCCGCTTGCCCGTCTTGATGGTGCTGGAGACCACCTTGTAAACGTTCTGGGGCAGCCGCTGCCGCATCACCGTGTCGTTGAAAACGTTGATGCCGTAGATGTCGGCGAAGGAAGTGGAGCGGAAGTCCACGGGCTTCTCGGCGGACTTGTAATTGGTGACGGCTTCAATGGCGTTGTGGCGGGCGTGAATCATCGAGGTGAATCTCCGTGCAAGGGGCTTGGGGTGGGAGGGAGTTTGTGGGAATCAAAGCATGACGCGGCGGGGTTGCCGTGTCAATGCCCTGGCAGGCGCGGCATGGCTAACCGCGCGATTTTGGCGGAGGCCGTAAGGCCCCGTTGGGGGGTTCAAATGCAACATCCATGCCACAAGCGCAAGCCCAAGCGCCTACAACATGCCGAGGCGGAAAACAGGCCACGCCCGTCCCTCTTTTCACGCATCCCTCGCGTGCCCCTGGCCAGGAACGCTGCACACAAATTAAGCACCCGAACATCAAGAGACTCCCTCATGCCTAATATCACCTCATTCCACCAGCCCACGGATGAACCCCCGGCCAAGCCCACAGATGAGACGCCGCTTTGGGCGGCTCTTCTGTGGGATCGTCCGCGCGGAGAGCGAATGGGTCATTCGTTGGTCATCCCACGGAAGCCGTCCAGAGCGACGGCATCCGTGGGCTTGGGTGAAGTTGTACCCCGTTTGTGACGGGACTATGATTAACCATCGGTCTCTCCCGCTCTTAATGAGGCCACCACCGGGGCCATCCCCAACGCCGTCACGAGGACATGATGACCCAAGACACCACATCGCCACCGCCCGCCTCGCCCTCAACCCAGGAAAAGAGCCTTTTTCGCAGGGTGGCGGAAGTCATTGAGCGCATCCGCCCGGCCGTGCAGTCCGACGGGGGCGATGTGGAACTGGTGGAAGTCACCGCCGACAACATCGCCCGGGTGCGCCTGCACGGGGCCTGCATCGGCTGCCCGTCGGCGAACATGACCCTGCAACTGGGCATCGAACGCAACGTCCGCGAACGCGTGCCGGAAATCCAAGGCGTCGAGCAAGTGCATTGACCCCCGGCCCCCCCGGAAGTTCGGCCCCCGGCCATGCTTCAAAGTAGTGGATTAAAACCCCTCACTCGGTCGATAGGGATTTCGTGACCGGGGGTGGACTCCGGGGCACAGGGAGGGAAGAAAGATTGGGGATGGGGACAAACGCGCCACGCCGTGGCCGGATGGAACTGGTCTGGAGCGAGCCGCATGTTGGCATTGACTCGACGCGTCGGTGAAGAGATCGTCCTGGGCGACCCCAAGCAACCCTTGGGGGTTATTCGCATTGTGGAGATTCACGGCGACAAGGTGCGGTTGTCGTTCAACTTCCCGCGTGAAATGCAGATCAATCGCCGCGAGTTGGCGGAATTGAAGGCCAAGCAGGAAGGCGAGTACGTGCCACCCACGCCGGCGGAAAAAGCCGCTCTCAAATCCGTGCCGGGCACGGAACAAAAGTAATCAAAGTCATGTCAAGCGGGGGGGATTCCACGGAAGCCGTGGGTCCGCCCATCTTTCGGGGGGGGGCATCTATCGTGGGGTTCTTGCGGAGAAAAAGGGGACATCCACAATTTCCTTGACACTGAGGTCATTCAAACGACAATAGAGTGGAAATTGTGGATGTCCCCTTTTTCGGACCCAACCGGAGTGAACTTGGCACATGCGAACACACGAACTCATCCTCGCGGCGGCTCTCTGCGTGATCGCCAGCGCATGGGCGGCATTGCCGGCGCTGGCCGACGCGCAAGACGACATCGCCACCCTGGAACAGCGTCTCGTTGATCGATATCTCAAGGCCACCGATTCCACCGACGCCGCAGCGCACCTCAAGACCCAACAGCCCGATGGCAGTTGGCCAGGCATCGACTACACCAATACCAGCGGCAGGGGCGGCTGGGTAGTGATCGCGCACCTCGACCGCGTCTATGCCATGTCCGTCGCCTACCGCGGTGGCCAGGACAGTCCGCTCAAGGGTGATGCGAAGCTGCTGGCGGGGATCGTCAAGGGGCTGAACTTTTGGTTCAAGGCCGCGCCGCATGCACACTGGTGGTGGAACGACATCGGCATCCAACTGCGCCTTGGGCCGATCGGCGTGCTGCTGCGCAAAGACCTGCCCAAGGACGTGATGGACAAGATCACCGACAGTCTGAGGGACGATGTCACAACCACCAGCAAGACCGGCCAGAATCTCATCTGGATCGCACAGCAGGCGATCTGGCAGGGCGTGATTCGGCGGGACATTGAGGACATTAAGAGGGGCATCAATCCCATTGAGGAACAAGTGGTCATCCAGACCGGAAACGGCAAAAAGTTTGCGGAAGGGTTGCAGGAAGACATGAGCTGGCTACAACACGGCCCGCAGCTCTACAACGGAGCGTACGGCATGGGGGCGGCGGGGGATCTGTCCACTTGGGCGTTTATGACCTCGGGGTTGAGCTTCGGCTTTAAGCCGGAGAAGGTCGATCTGCTTGAACGGTTCATTCTCGATGGCACCGGTTGGATGACCTATGGCTCCATGATCGACCCCAGCGCTATGGGTCGGATCATCAGCGAGCCGGGCAGACTCGATATTCTCAAATCCGTGTTGGCCAGTGCGCCGTCGGGCAATTTCCTCTACCGCGACGCGGTTGAATACTTGGCAAAGATGGACCGTCCCCGGTCAAAAGACGCCGCGGCGTTCATGGCCCAGATGCGAGGCCAAGGCCCCGGCTGGGTGGCGGGCAACAAGGCGTTCTTTCGCGCCGACTTCATGGTCCACCGTCGGCCAAACTACTACGTCTCGGTCAAGGCCACCTCCGACCGCGTCAATACACAGGAAAGCGGCAACGATCAGAATACCAAGGGCCGCTTTCTCTCTTACGGGGCGCAATACATCCAGACCAAGGGCGATGAGTATTTCGACATCTTCCAGAAGTGGGATTGGTCGAAAATCCCCGGCGTCACGGCGTTTGCCAATCCCGACAAAGATACGCTCAAGCCTGAAGTCTGGGGTGCCCGAGGCCCGACAGAGTATGTCGGCGGGGCTTCCGACGGTCAATACGGTGCCTTCGGCTTGGACCTGCAACTTGCGGTCGCAAGCGGCAAGAAATTCAAGAACGATCCGACGCTGACCGGCAGAAAAAGCTGGTTCTTTTTTGAGCGGGAGTTCGTGGCGCTGGGCGCGGGCATCACTTTTGTGGGTGATGACAGCATCCGCACCACGGTCAACCAGACCTTCCAGCACGGCGAGATCACGGTGGCCGACGCCCAAGGCCAGCCGCGCGCCGTTGCGGCCGGGGCGACGAAGATTCCCGGTTGCCAGTGGATTCACCATCGGGACATCGGCTATGTCTTCCCGAAGCCGCAGAGCGTCGAAGTGACCAGCGGCCAAGGCCTCTTCGCCGCGACCATCGACCACGGCGTCAAGCCCGCCAACGCCACCTACGCCTACATGGTTCTGCCCAACGCCGACGTGGCCGCGACTCGTGGCATGGCCCAGAAGCCGCCGGTCGCAATCCTCTCCAACACGCCGGAGCTTCAGGCGGTGCGGCAGACCGAACTCGGCATCACCGAGGTGGTGTTTTACGCGCCCGGAAAGCTGGCGCTCGATTCGGATCATTGGCTGACGGTGGACCAGCCTTGCGTGCTGGTGTACGTGGAGGGGCAACATCTCGCCGCGGCGAATCCCACGGGAGGCTCGGTCGATCTGACCGTGACGCTTCATCGCGGCGGGTCGCCGGAGCGGAAGATTGCCTTCCCGAAGCTGGGGCTGGCATCACAGACGCAACAACTCAAAGCGACCCAATGATGCGCAATGGCGGTCGTCAGGCCGACGCCGTCAATTTTGGATTTTGAATCGCCCTTGATGCTCGACGGCGGCGACTCACATGCCGGGGTCAATCAGATCCGCGGGATTGTCTGACGGGGGCACGACCTGCGGGGCGGGGGTCACCACGGGCGGGGCTTCCGGAACGGACGGGGCAGCTTCCAGTTCATCCTTGCGCAGTTCGGCGACCTCGCCCGGCTTGGCGGCTTCGGGCGCGGGCACATCGCTCACTGTCGCTGTACCGGGCGCTTTGCGCTTGGCCACGGGTTTCGAGGGGCTGTAGTCGGCGGGGTATTCCGGGGCGGGGCGGTAGCCGACCTTGAGCATCACCGGGATGCCGGGCAATTCCTTCTGGCCTTTTTCCAAGGGCTTGTTCAAGTCCGGGCCGTAGATTTTCCACGTCACCTTGGTCGCGGGGCGACCCGAAACGCTCAGCAGTTCCATCTCACCCTTGCGGTCGAGGTTGATGATGAGCGTTTGGCCCACGGGGATTTCCCGCTCCCAGAAGACGTCGCCGCTGTAGGCGTCCACCAGCTTGATGTTGGTCGGCAAGTTGGGCGTGCTGGCATATTCGTAGCGGTCGGTGCTGGCCAGGGAGTGGCGCACGGTGTTGGTGCGGTAGGCGTCGCCGCAGCCGACGAGCGTCAAGGTGAGCGTCAAAGCCAGCAGGGTCAGACCGATGCGAAACGGGGTGGTGTGATTCATGGTTGGATTCCTCGAAAGTTGCCCGCCGGTAGTCCGGTGGATGAAAGTTATACCAGCTTACCCGCCGGTGCTGTTGGGGTGAATCGTGGCCGCGCCCTATGATGAGGGCATGGACTCTTCGCCTCCCCCCGATCATTCATCGGTCAATCGCCGGGCCTTTTTTCGTCAATTGATGCTCCGGGGGTTGGAAAAAGTTGAAAAGACGGCCGGGGCGGTGGAAAACAAACTGGAAAAGTGGACGCAAAGCCCGGCGGAGGGTGGTGAAAGCGAGCCGAAGTGGGATTCACCTTATGAGGCGGATGCGGTGGAGAAGGATGGCGACCAAGCCGAGCCGCATGTGCCTTTGGATCAGCGGTTTGTCAAGGGCGGGGGGGGAACCAAAAATTAAAAATTAAAAATTGAGAATTAAGAATTAAGAATTGAGAATTGATAATTGGGTGTTCAAGCCCACAGATGAGTCGTCGCTTTGGACGGCTCTTCTGTGGGATCGGTGACAGGGTGAGGGAGCGAAAAAGTTGTTTTCATCCGCGGTCGCGGTAGTCGCTGGGGCTGTCGCCCACCACGCGGTGGAAGGTGCTGGTGAAGTGGCCGTGGCTGGAGAATCCGGCGCGGGTGGCGACTTCGCCGATGGGCACGCCGCCTTGCCGCAGCAGCCACTTGGCCTCCTGCAACTGCTTCTTTTGCAGGTAGTGTTTGGGGCTGATGCCCACCTGCCGGGTAAAGAGGCGGTGGAAGTGGAACGGGCTGATGTGGACTTTCTTGGCCACCTGCGCCAGGCTTGGGGACGCGTGGAAGTTCTCGTGGATGTAAGCCAGCGCCAAGGCGATGCGTTCATCCTCCACCAACCCCACGGCCGGGAGATCCTGCTCGTCCAACGGATGCAGCTCCACATACCAATGCGAAGCCCCACCCCCGCCCCCGGCCGCCGCCGGAGCATCAATACCCCGTGAGCGACGCACATAAGCCGCAAACGTCCGCTCGTTTAACTTCACCACCATGTCCCGCGTGGCATTGTCGGCCAGCTTGGGATAACGCTGATCCATCACGGGGTGCAGCACACTGATGAGCGGCTGGAGCAGATCGGGCTTGTTGAGAAGTCGCGCTTGGGTGGCGACGTCGGCGAGGATGAGACGGTCATCGTCGCCCAGCAGGAGCCGCCACATGTCGCGGTGGGGCACCACGTCAAAGCGCATCTGCCAGTAGCGCAGCATGAGGCAGGCGAGTTGCACCTCCTTGGCGGTGAAGGGGCGCTTGCGTGCCAGCATCAGCCACCACCAGCGCTTGGTAGGCCCGCTTTCGGGCAACACCAGCATCATGGCGTGGTGATGATTGTCCACGCGGATGTCCTTGGCCTCTTCGCACGGCTCGGCGGTGACGCTGCCGACGCGCATGGCCTGCTTGAGAAGCTTGTCCTGACGGTGGCCCTCTTCAAACCAGTGGACGATCTGCGCCACGGGCAGGCCCTGACAGGCCAGCAGTTCATCAAGCCGCGGCTTCTCGGCTGGCACCCCGACCGCCAGGGCGTCAAAGGGAATCTGATTCTGCACACTGGCCAGGAAACTGTGGGGCGTCTGGTTCCAAGGCTCAAGCCAGGAAGCGATGTCATCGAGGGGTTGACGAACCATTGCGGGGAGCCTTCCGTGATGAACAGATGGGGCAGCGTGTGACAGGCGAGTGTCGGGATCGAGGGAGGGGGGGGGTGCCCACCCGTCGCTTTTTATGGTAGGCGCGCAACTTGGCGGGCAAGGTCATTTTTTACAAGACAAGAGTGAAATGTTGGGGCGACCCCCGGAAGCGAAAAAACGAGCGATTGATTCAAGCCCACGGATAAGACATCGCCCAAGCCCACAGATGAAACCGTTGCTTTGAGCGGTTTCTTCTGTGGGATCGCCGGATCACCGTGGGTTCGATCCCACAGAAGCCGTCCAGAGCGACGGCATCTGTGGGCTTGCAAATGACACACTTTTACCCACGGCATCTGTGGGCTTGCAAATGACATCACTTGGGGGCGGGGGCGGGGGGGGGTTCTTCCATCAGCTTCTTGATGTCGTTGTTGAGCGAATCCGCGCCGGGCGTGGTGGCCGCGGGGTCTGCCACTGGCTCCGGGGGGGCCACCGGTTCGGGGCCGAACTTCACCGGTTGCCTCAACTCCGTCAACATCGCTTGCCTGGCCTTGGCCTGCGCGGCGATGGCGCTGTATTCCGTGCCAGCGTCGGTGAGGATTTGCTCGTACTGTTTGTCAGCCGCGTCAAAGTCGCCCCGCGTCTCGGCAATCGTCGCCAAGCCCAAGCGGGCGTTTAAGCGATAGACCACTTCCGCTCCGCTCACATCCAACACGCCTTGGTAATAATTGGCGGCTTGTTGGAGGGTGGCTTCACGATCCGCGGGCGTGACGGGGGTGACGGGGACCACTGGGGAAACGGGCACGCCATCCGGTCCGATCGTTTCGGGCGTGGCTGGTGTTTGGTCCGGGGCCATCGCCTTGGTCAACAACAAGTCCGCCCCCTTGAGCCAGGCCTTGGCCTTGTAGCCCGGCTCGGCGTAGCTCATGGCCAGCGAGCGCGCCGCTTCGGGGCTCGTCGCGTTGGCCAAGTCGCTCCACATCGTCTCTTGACGCTCGGCTTGCCGCTTGTCGTACATCTGCTTGGCGAAGAGCGCCAAAGCGGCGACCAGCAGCACCAGCACCACCTTGGTGCCATGCTTGTTCCACCATTTCTTGAAGTTCATCAGAAAAACTTCAAGATCATTTTCTTCGAGTTCCTGGCGATGTTCCGGGTCCATGTGCGGTCCTGGGGTGAGGGAATAGAGTCATGCAGTCTAATCGGGGGTGATGGGCCGGGCAAACAGTCAGAATATTACGGTTGCAACCGAAATGAAAAAACCCCCGAAAGCCCGGCCGCTCCCGCGGCCGGGAGATTCCCCACCCGTCAAGAACGCGCGGGGAAGGGGACGGAGCGCTAAACCGCAAGCGTGGATTGAGGGCACGGGGGTATCATGTTTTCATGGCGGGATTGTGGGACAGAGAGCGTGAGGCGAATCGGCGTGGCGTGGAGCCGCTGGCGGTGCGGATGCGTCCGCGCGAGCTGGCGGAGTTCGCGGGGCAGGCGCATTTCCTGGGGCCGGGCAAGTTGCTGCGGCGAATGATCGAGGCCGACCGACTCACCAGCGTCATTTTTTATGGCCCGCCGGGCACCGGCAAGACCACGCTGGCGGAACTCATCGCCCGCCAGACCAAGCGGCACTTTGAGCGCGCCAACGCCGCGGCCATCGGGGTCAAGGAAGTCCGCTTCGTTCTCGACGCCGCCTTGGCCAGGCTCGAAAGCGACAAAACCCGCACCATCTTTTTCCTCGATGAAATCCACCGTTTCACCCGCGCCCAGCAGGATGTGTTGTTGGGCGATGTGGAGCGCGGGGTCATCACCCTCATCGGTGCCACGACGGAGAATCCGTTTTTCAGCGTCAACGCTCCACTGGTGTCACGCTCGCAGATTTTCCAGTTTCAACCCTTGAGCCAGGAGGAGATCGCGGCCTTGCTGGCGCGGGCGGTGGCGGACGCCGAGCGCGGCTACGGGTCGCTGGATGTGCGCTTGAGCGACGAGGCGGTGACGCTGTGGGCGACGCGCTGCGATGGCGATGCCCGCCGGGCGCTGATGGCCTTGGAGATCGCGGTGCGTTCCTCGCTGGCCGAGGCGGGGGATGAAAAAGCGCCGATTGTCATCGACCAGGCGATTGCCGAGGAGTCGATTCAACAGAAGGCCATTGTGTACGACGGCACGGGCGATGACCATTACGACGCGGCCTCGGCGTTGATCAAGTCCATGCGTGGCAGCGATCCCGACGCGGCGATTTACTGGCTGGCCAAGATGCTCACGGCGGGAGAAGACCCGCGCTTCATCGCCCGCCGGGTGGCGATTCTCGCCAGTGAGGACATCGGCAACGCCGACCCCCGCGCCATCGAGGTCGCCAATGCCGCGTATCAACTCACCGAGCGCATCGGCCTGCCGGAGTGCCAGTTGACCTTGGCGCAGGCGGTCATCTACATGGCCACGGCCCCCAAGAGCAACGCCAGCGCGGTGGCGATCTGGACGGCGATGAAGGACGCCAAGGAAGGCCGCACGGTGCCGGTGCCCAAGCACCTGCGCGATGGACATTACAAAGGGGCCAAACAGTTGGGGCATGGCGTGGGGTATCAATACGCCCATGATGGCGAGGGTGGGTTTGTGAATCAGGATTATTTGGGTGTGGACAAGCGTTATTACGAGCCGACGGAGCGGGGGTATGAGCAGCGCATCGGGCAATATTTGAAGTGGATCGCCGAGCAGCGCGGAGAGGGAGGTGATGAGGGGGTGACAGGGTGAGGGGGTGAAGATGAAGTTCAAGCCCACAGATGCCGTGGCTCTGGACGGCTTCTGTGGGATCGGCCGCGCGGGGGTGGCACGGGGTATCCCGTGGTCATCCCACGGAAGAAACCGCGGCGGTTTCATCCGTGGGCTTGAAACGCAAAAATATGAAACAACAAGCAAACGGACGCCAAAGACCGATAATGGGTAGGGTTTGACACTGGAACACCGCCCCGATGGTCATTGGGGTCGTTTATCGTTTCCTCAACGCAAGGAGCACGGCTTCATGGCCCTGCCATCACAACGCAAGAGTTCGGGTTCGGGCACCGGTTTTCGTTCCGCCAACGGGGGCTGGATGAAGTGGGTCGGTCTGGCGCTACTGATCGTGGCGGTGGGCGTGGGCCTGTGGGCTTGGACGCGCGACAAGGGTGCCGCGACCGGCGACGGCGCGACGGCCACCGGCACCGGCGTCACGCAACCCCGGCCATCGCTGCGCGATCCGGTCACACCCGCGACACCGACAACCATCGGCACCACAACCACGCCGCGTCCGCCGACAGGCACGCCAACCACGGGCGCGACAACATCGGGCACCACGCGCACCCCCGCCCCCGGAACCCCCGGAAGTGTCCCCGGAAATATCCCCGGAAGTACGCCCGGAAGTGTCCCCGGAATCATTCCCGGAACGTTCGTCACTCCCGGCACCGCAATCACCACCAGTGGAACCCCCGGAACCACAACACACCCCGGCACTCCCTCCGACGGCTCCACCACCGCCCCCGCCCCCGGTTCCAACCTGCCCATCGACCAG
>JBBRGB010000099.1:0-12184 GCA_038241095.1 Phycisphaerales bacterium | reverse complement strand
GGGATCCCCGCCCCCGGAACCCCCGGCACTCCCAATCCCCGGCCAAGGCCCAGCCCATTGAAACCATCGCCTTTGTCAGCCTCGGTTGCCCCAAGAACCTCGTGGACAGCGAAAAAATGCTGGGCCTCTTGGCGGAAGATGGGCTGATGCCCGTGGCGGATGAAACACAGGCCGATGCCATCGTCATCAACACCTGCGGGTTTCTCGATGCCGCCAAGGAGGAATCGCTAGGCGAAATTCAGCGGGCTGTGGCGTTGAAGGAAACTGGCCGCTGCAGGCGGGTGATCGTCGCGGGATGCCTGGTGCAGCGACACCGCGCCAAGATGCTGGAGTGGGCACCGGGCATCGACGCGATGATCGGCGTATTTGACCGCGACCGCATCGTCCAAGCCGTGCGCCCCCCGGAAGTTTCGGCCATTGAAAAGGCGGGCCGCGTTGATCTTTCCAGCGACGCCCTGCCCCTGCCCGTCTATTCAAGCATTGCCGCCAACGCTACCGTTGCCCGGCGTCAGCGACACCTCGTCAGCGACGCCAAGGCCGGCTACTTCGAGTCCGACTCCGCACGCCTGCGCCTGACGCCTCGGCATTACGCCTACCTGCGCATCAGCGAAGGCTGCAACCAGAACTGCGCCTTTTGCACCATCCCCTCCATCCGCGGCAAGATGCGCAGCAAGCCTGTGGACGCCATCCTCGCCGAGGCCCGCGAACTCACCGCCGACGGGGCGTTCGAGCTTAACTTGATCGGCCAGGACACCACCAGCTACGGCTCGGACATCGCTTACGCCCCCGGCTTGGTGGGGTTGCTGGCGAGTCTCGACAAACTCGCGGCCCAGGAAGGCGGCCTCTGGCTGCGGCTGATGTACGCCTATCCGTCCTGCTTCACCGATGCCATGATCGACGCCATCGCCGGCTTGCCCCATGTCGTCAAATACATCGACATGCCGTTGCAGCACATCAACGACCGCGTGCTGACCCGCATGAAGCGGCACACCTCACGCAAGCTCATCGAGACGCTTTTGGGCAAGCTGCGCAAGCGCGTGCCGGGCATGGCAATTCGCACCACGTTCATCAGCGGCTATCCGGGTGAGACGCAATCGCAGCATGAGGAACTGGTGGCGTTTGTGCGTGACTTCGGTTTCGAGGCGATGGGCGTCTTTGGCTATTCACCCGAGCCGGGCACACCGGCGGGGACGCTGCATGGGAAGGGTGGCGCGGACGGGGGGGTGCCTGCGGAAGTCATTGCCCAGCGGATCGAAGAGTTGATGCTCACGCAGCAGGATGTGGCCTTTGCCCGCAACGCGAAGCTTGCGGAAGGGCGTGAGACGTTTGAAGTGCTCATCGACGGCGCGGCTGGCGCGGGAGAATTGCGCAACGCCCACCTCGGTGCCGAGGAACCGGCCGTGCATGGCCATGACGTGGCGGAGACTTTGGATGCCAAGAACGCGGTCACACTTCTCGGTCGACTCCCGGCCAAAGGCAAACTTTACCTCGGTCGCACACCCCAGCAGGCCCCGCAAATCGACAGCGTCTCTTACGTCGTATCCAAGCGCAAGCTCGCGACGGGGGAAGTCGTGCCCTGCCAAGTGACCGATGCCCGAGGCTACGACCTCATCGCCCAGCCCGTCGCCGATTTGGAAAAGCGCATCACTCTTGCCGTGATGCGGTGACCCCATCGTTTCGGCGGGGTGCCACACAGCATCCCGACAGGGTAATGTGAGCTTGCGCCAAAAATGGTGACGCCCTGTGTGGGAATCAATGTTTGATCGAGACACAGTGATCTTCCCCACACGCGGTTTTCGCCTTACCATTACCGCCATGCTGCCGCATTTTTTCGATCTGTCACGCGATGACCTGCGCCAACGCTGCGCCGATTGGGGCCTGCCGGTTTTCCGCGCCACGCAAGTGCTGGAATGGGTCTATCGCCACGGCATCATCGACCCCGCGGCCATGACCAACCTTTCCGCCCGTGATCGCCAAACCTTGGCGGAAAACTTGGCTTTCACTTCGGGAAGCATTGCCGCGGATCAACGCGCCAGCGATGGCACGCGGAAGTTGTTGTTGACCTGGGACCAGCGCGTGCTGCGGGTGGGCAACGCCTCGCCCGCCGCCCTGCCGCAGTTGAATGATGCCGCCTCGCAGACCGAGTGCGTGATGATCCCCGCTGATGATGGCGAAAAATCCCGCCGCACCGCCTGCGTTTCGAGCCAGGTCGGCTGCCCCGTGGGTTGCCGCTTCTGCGCCAGCGGCTTGGGTGGCCTCGACGCCAATCTCACCGCCGGCCAAATCGTCGAACAAGTTTGGCATCTGAGCCACAACGCCGCGGCGTCCGCTGTCAGAGCCGTGGGGCGTAAGCCCCCGGACGAACTGGCCTGTGCCCTCGACGACAGCTTGGGGACTTCACCGGGGACCGGGGGCTTACGCCCCACGGCTCTGACGAACCAAGGCACCGAGGGCTTACGCCCTGCGGCTCCGACAAACCAGCAAGGCACCGCGCGTTCGACGATTCACCGCATCAGCCACGTCGTCTTCATGGGCATGGGCGAACCCCTGGCCAACTTCGACAACGTCATCCGCGCCATTGGCACCCTCATGGCCGAGTGGGCTTTGGGCATCTCCGGCCGGCGCATCACCGTCAGCACCGTGGGCCTGCCCGCCCAGATTCGCCGACTCGCCGACGCCGACTTGCCCGTCACCTTGGCTATCAGCCTTCACGCCCCCAACGACGCCCTGCGCCAGCAGATCATCCCCTGGGCCCAGCGCGTCAGCATCCAACAACTCCTGGACGCTGGCCGCCACTATTTCGACCACACTGGCCGCGAGGTGACGCTTGAATACATCCTGCTTTCCGAGGTCAACGACCAGCCCGCCCACGCCCGCGAGTTGGCCGCGATCGCCCGCACGCTGCGCAGCAACGTGAATCTCATTCGTTACAACGAGGTGTCGCCCCTGCCCTTTAAGCGTCCCGGTGACGAGGCCGTGACTCGGTTCTTGAACATCCTTCGCCGCGCCGGGGTCAACACCCACCTCCGCGCCAGCCGAGGCCGCGACATCGCCGCCGCCTGCGGACAGTTGAGGCATGAGAGGAAGTCTTGAGGCTTGAGTCTTGAGTCTTGAGGTCAAGACAGCGTAATCAATCACCACTTCTTTATCAGCCGCAACGAGGACGTTGCGGCTAAAAGTCAGAACAAACCCCCGATCCGCAACCCTCAAGACTCACCCCTCAAGACTCACCCCTCCCCCCCTTTCCGCTCTCCGCTTTCCGCTTTTTCTTCACTTCCGCAATCGCATAAAATCCCCAATCATCCCCGCCCCCGGAACCCTCCCCATGCCTCGACGTGTTCTCATCACCGGCCTGTGCCCCGTCACCGGGCTGGGCATCGGCCTCGACGCCAACTGGTCAGCCATGCTCGCGGGCCAAAGCGCCATCGCACCCTTGACCGCCTTCGACCCCGCGGGTTTCGATTGCCGCATCGCCGCCCAAGTCCCCGAACTCAAGGCCAACCAATACGTCCCCAAAAGTTACCGCAAGGCTGTGAAGGTCATGGCCCGTGACATCGAGATCGCCGTCGCCGCCGCCGACCTCGCCGCCCGTGACGCGGGACTGGTCACCAAGGGAACGGCCGGGGAGGGCCAAGCCATCTCCTATGCCTCCGCCCGCATCGGTGCCAACATCGGCGCTGGCCTCATTGCCGCGGAGCTTGATGAACTCACCGCCGCGTTGACCGAAGCCCGCCACCCGGACGGCTCGTTTGACATTCACAAATGGGGCCGCGAAGGCATCGGCCACCTCACGCCGCTCTGGCTCTTGAAATACCTGCCCAACATGCTCGCCTGCCACGTGACGATCATTCACGATGCCCAAGGGCCGTCCAACACCATCACCTGTGCCGAGGCCTCGGCGGGCCTCTCCGTCGGCGAGGCCTTGCGGGTCATCCAGCGCGACGCCGCCGACGTGACCTTCGCCGGCGGGGTCGAGAGCAAACTCAACCCCATGACCTACCTCCGCCAGGCCATGACCCAACGACTCTGCGTTTCCAGCAACGATCAGCCCACCCAAGCCGTGCGACCGTTCTCCCAATCCGCCGCGGGCTGCGTGGTGGGCGAAGGGGGCGGCCTGGTCATCCTCGAAGAAGCCGCGGCCTTTGCCAAACGCATGGCCAGCGTCACGGCTGAAAACCAAGGCAAAAAACCTTACGCCACCCTGGCGGGTTTCGGCGCTTCGCAATCGGTGCATCGTGACGCCCGCAACCTCAAGCCCGACCCCGAAGGCAAGGGGTTGTCGCTGGCGATCCGTGCCGCCCTGCGCGACGCCGGTGTCGGGCCTGAGCAGATCGACTTGGTGATCCCCTTTGGCATCGGCGTGCCCGATTGGGACCAAGCCGAGGCCGCGGGCTTGCGAACTGTTTTCGGCCAGCGACTGGCGGAGATTCCCCTCTTCTCGACCAAGCCCTACGTCGGCAACTGCGGCGCGGGCGTCGGTGCCATCGACATCGCCATCGCAGCCCAATGCCTGGCGACACAAAAAATCCCCGCCACCCTCAACTGCGATAACCCCCTGCCCGGCCTGCACTGCGCCACCGCCCCAGCCCGCGAGGCGAAACTAAACCACATCCTAATCTGCACCCCCAGCCTGGGCGGCCAAAACGCCGCCTTGATCCTCACCCGCGTCTAACCCCCCGCCCCACATTTAGTCCCCAGCGGCTCTGATTAGAGACAGGGTCGTTCACAATCAGACTTGTTGCGGAACAGACAAAGAAAAAACCGGAAGTCGCCTTGCATGGGCGGCTGCCGGTTTGTGCAAAATGGACCGTACTGGACTCGAACCAGTGACCTCCTCGATGTCAACGAGGCGCGCTAGCCAGCTGCGCCAACGGTCCTTTTACGTCAGGTTGTCGAGGCGTTGGGCGATGGTTCGCCTCACGTCGTCGGGCAAGCGGCAACCGTCCCGGAAGAGGCCGGGAAGGCCCGATTCCCACTTCCACAGAATAACAAATCGCGGTTTTGTTGTCGAACGGCTCATGTTTTGATCTTGCGTCCAAGCCGCCGCGGTTGGGCTGGATCGGATTGTCGGCTACACTCTTTGCTTGACCCCAATAGCCAAAGGATTCATCATGCCCCAAGCCCGCGTCACCGGATTCCACCACGTCGCCACCCGCGCCCGCGACTTCGACAAGACGGTCGCTTTCTACACCCAAGTGCTGGGCTTTGCCCCCAAAATCCAATGGGGCGACGCTCCCAAGCGGGCCATCATGCTCGACACCGGGGATGGCAACTACCTGGAGATTTTCGAGCGGCTCGAACAAGCCCCGCCCCCAGAAGCGGAGGGCGCTATCCTTCACTTGGCCTTGCGCACCAATGACACTGACGCCATGCTGGAGCGTGCCAGGGCCGCGGGCTGCAAGGTCACGATGGAACCCAAGTCGCTGGAGATCGGCAACAAGCTCCCCGGCGTCGCAGCCAAGGTGCCGGTGAAGATCGCGTTCATCCAAGGCCCCGATGGCGAGATCATCGAGTTCTTCCAAAATGAATTGACCTGAGATTAAATCCATCCCCGTTTAGCCACGAAGCGAAGCGGAGTGTTCTTGACGGTTGTTCCAATGCGTGACACCCACGCTGTCCCCCCCACGGAGATTCCCACATGGCTTTCACCCTTTCCATCAACGACCCCGCGCCCGACTTCGCCTTGCCCGGCGTGGATGGCAAAACTTGGCAACTGGCGGACTTCAAGGACGCCCCGATTCTGGTCGTGGTCTTCACCTGCAACCACTGCCCCTACGTCACCGGTTCGCAAGATCGGCTGGATCGGCTTTACGCCCAGTACGCCTCCAAAGGCGTGCGGCTCATCGCCATCAACAGCAACGAGACGGCCGGGCATCCGACCGACGACCTTGCGCACATGGTCAAGCGAAGCCAGGAACTGAAACTGGCGTATCCCTATGTGCGCGACGAATCGCAGGCGGTGGCCAAGGCTTACGGGGCGTTGCGCACGCCGCATTTTTATGGCTTCGATGTCCAGCGCAAGCTGCGTTACACCGGGCGCATGGACGACCAACCCCGCGATGCCTCCAAGGCCACCACGCACGAGTTGAAGGACGCCTTGGACGACCTGATGGCGGGGCGGGCGGTGCGGACGACGGTGACCAATCCCATCGGCTGCAACGTGAAGTGGTGGAATCAGGACGCCCACTGGATGCCCGCCGAGGCGTGTGATTTGGTGTGAGGGGGTGATGGGATGAGGGGGTGACAAGGTGACAAGGTGAAGGGGTGACAGGGTGAGTGGGCCATAAGCACCCAAGTTTCAAAGGCGATACCTTTGGATTGCTCGCCCGCCACTTTGCAAGGCAGTTGACACGACTGCCCGGCGCAAAGTAACTTGTAGCGTTTTAATAAACCGTTGCGACATCTCTGCGCTCGGTTGAGGCGATCGGCGGTTTCATCCGTCACCTCGGTGTTCAACTCCCCACGGCTCTATGGAAGGATCGGCGACTTACCCCATGTCGGATTCACAAGGAACAAACTTCGACACCACCCTCGGACGCCTCGTGGTCGAACGCGGCTTGGCGACCGATCAGGACATCCAGGACGCCCGCCAACTGCAACAGGACACCGGCGGCGACGGCGACGCCAATCAGCGTTCGCTGGCGGACCTGCTGGTGGCCAACGGCATCCTCACCCAAAAGCAACTTGAGCGGGTCAAGCCCCTGGTCGAAGAGTCCCGCCCCAGTCGGCAACTGCCCGGTTACCACATTTTGGAAAAGCTCGGCGCTGGGGCCATGGCCACGGTTTACAAGGCCAAGCAGGAGAGTCTGGATCGCATCGTGGCGGTGAAGGTTTTGCCGCAGCGTTACATGGACAACGCGGAGTTCATCGAGCGTTTTTACGCCGAGGGCCGCGCCGCCGCCAAGCTCAACCATCCCAACATCGTTCAAGCCATTGACGTCGGCCACGCCGGCGAGTTCCATTATTTCGTCATGGAGTTCGTCGAGGGTTCGACGGTGTACGACCACATCGCCGACGGCACCAAATACAGCGAAACCGAAGCCCTGGCGATCATCATCCAAATCGCCCGCGCTCTGGATCACGCCCATCAGGCGGGGTTCATTCACCGCGACGTGAAGCCCAAGAACATCATGATCACCGGCAGCGGCACGGCCAAGCTGGCGGACATGGGCTTGGCGCGGGCCTTGGAAGACCGTGAGGCGGCGGAAGCGGAAAAAGGCAAGGCCTACGGCACGCCTTACTACATCAGCCCGGAACAGATTCGAGGCGAGTTGGACATCGACTTCCGCGCCGACATTTACAGCCTTGGCGCGACGTTCTATCACATGCTCACTGGTCGCGTGCCCTTCGACGGTGCCAATCCCTCAGCGGTGATGCACAAGCATTTGAAGAACCAGCCCACCCCGCCCGACCACATCAACCCTGAACTCTCGGCGGGCGTGTGCGAGATCATCGAAGTCTGCATGGCCAAGGATCGCAAGAAGCGTTACGCCAGCACCAGTGATCTGTTGCAGGACTTGGAAGCCGTGGCGCGGGGCGAGCCGCCGTTGCAGGCGCGACGGATGTTCGATCTTTCCTCGCTGGCGAACCTGGAAAAAAACCAGAACGGCGAGACGCAGATCGTGGACGCGGCCGGAGGCGGGGATGTGCCGCTGATCATGCAACCACTGTTTTACATCGCCCTGGCGGGCTGGGTGGTGGCCTTGGCGCTGCTGGTGGCGCTGGTGTTGAAGTAAACGGGCTTCGCATTTTCCATGCGACGGGCGTCACCCCGCATTTTCCAACCTTACCGATGTGCTTGGAATGTTTTAAGGTGGGGCTTGCCTTTGGGCTTCAGGGCGCGTTAGATTGTCCGGGCACTTCGCGGCAAACAAAGGCGGGCATGAACCGCCGCATGACAACTCAAGGAGCCACGCATGAGCACTGTGCAGGACGTTCTCAAGGAAAAGGGATCGCAGGTTTTGTCCATTGGCGCACAAGCCACGGTGCTGGACGCCGCGTTGATGATGAACCAACACAAGGTCGGCTGCCTGGTGGTCACAGAAGCCAACCGCGTCGAAGGCATCATCACCGAGCGTGATGTGCTGCAAAAAATCGTCGCCCCGCGCAAAGACCCAGCCACGACCTCCGTGGAACAAGTGATGACCCGTCCCGTCTATTGCTGTCGCCATGACACCGACCTGGAAGAGGCGCGGTACGTCTTCAAAACCCGCCGCATCCGCCACCTGCCCGTCGTCGATGAGCAAGGCCTGTTGCAGGGCCTGATTTCCATCGGCGACTTGAACGCTTGGCACAGCAGCGCCCAGGAACTGACCATCACCTACCTCAACGAATACATTTACGGACGGGTGTAATTGGGTGTGATTCGGGGGGGGGCGTTGGAGGGGTGACCAATGAAACTCAAGCCCCGCGGTTGTGCCTTCCATCGGCATCACTCAACGTCCCGCCACGCTTGATGGCACCTTTGCCAAAACGTTTCACGATGGCGTCGGCGGTGGCGTCCAGGGCCGTGTTTCGGTCCCGCCGGGCCTCCTCGAACAACCCCAATTGCCCCGCCCCGAGGCTCAACTGCGAGGCCGTCACCCCGATGAGCCGCACCGGGGCGAAGCTCCGGCCAGCCCAGGCGTCGAACACTCCCCGCGCCGCGGCCCAAATTTCCTCCGTGCCACAGGTCGGCCCTTTCAAGGTCACGGCCCGGGTGATCGTCTGGAAGTCGCCGTAGCGAATCTTGACCGTCACTGTGCGGGCGTGGAACCCCTCGCGCCGCAACCGACGGGCGACCTGCTCGCACTGGCCCAGTAAGACCCGCCGGACTTCTTCGACTTGGGCCACATCGCGCTCGAAAGTCTGTTCCTGACCGATGCTCTTGGCTTGGCGGTCGGGGGTCACGGGGCGGTCGTCACGTCCGAAGGCCAGGTTGTGGAAATGCTGGGCCTCATCGCCCAACCGCTGGCGCAGGGAATCGAGGGGAAAGGCCCGCAGGTCGCCGATGGTGCGGATGCCCAGGGTCTCAAACCGCCCCGCCGTCGCCGGGCCGACGCCCCAGAGTTTGCCGATGGGCAGGGGCGAAAGCACCCGTTGGACATCGCCGGCGTTGATGACCGTCAGGCCATCGGGCTTCTCCAAGTCCGAAGCCAGTTTCGCCAGGAACTTGTTGGGGCCGATGCCCACCGAAGCGGTCAAGTGCAACTCATCGCGGATGCGGTCTTTGATTTGCCGCGCCATGGCTTGGACATCGGGCCAGAGGCGTTCGCTTCCGCTGGCGTCGATGAAGGCCTCATCGACGGAGAGTGGCTCGATGAGGGGCGAGAAGGCGTCGAGGATGGCGAACATGCGTTGGGAAACTTCGCGGTACCGACCGCCGCGCACGGGCACGACGATGGCTTGGGGGCAGAGTCGTTTGGCGACGCTCATGGGTTGCGCCGAGTGGCAGCCGAAGGGCCGGGCTTCGTAGGAGGCGGTGCAGACCACGCCTCGCGGCCCATCGTGGCCCACCAACAGCGGCTTGCCCCGCAGATGGGGAAAGTCCAACTGCTCGATGGAGGCGAAGAAGGCGTCCATGTCGAGATGCAGGATGCGGCGAGGGGCGGGCACGGGAGCCATTTTAGCCGGTTGAAAAACAACACCCCCCGCACCGGAGTGTGGGGGGGTGAAGTGATTTCGGGAGATGTCAAAGCCTCGCCGGGTGGCGTTCACGCGCCGCGTCGGCGGCGCAGCATCATCAGGCCGCCGACCGCCAAGAGGGTCATCGAGGCCGGCTCGGGGATCACGGGCGTCACGTCGGCATAGGTGTCGCCGACGCGAATCTCATCGAGAGTGCCGGTGAAGGTGTTGCCGAGGGCTCCCGCTGCGTTGAAAGCAAACGAAGCCCCATTGATGGTGGAACTAGCCGAAAGGGAAGAGTAGCCGCCGGCGCTTGATCCTGAAGTCAGGTCCGCGCCCCCAAGGGTACTGGTGGCGGGATTGAGCCACACTTCCATAAACTCATTGCCCACCGCATTGAGTGAATACTTGCCGACAATCAGTATCGGCGACCCCAAGGTCAGCGCGATTTCGGTGCCATCATTGGCCCCGATCCGGGCAACCATGTCGTAGCCGTTGCCCGCATTGTTGCCGATGACTGAAAACCCGACGTTCGTGCTGACAGAGGTCGCATTGGCGTTATCATTGGAAAGACCGGCCCAGACAGCCCGAGCATTGGCGGTGGGGGTGGCTGAGAGACTGTCAATGTCCAACAACAGGCTGAACCACCGTACCGCCGTGCCAGTCATCAGCGAAGCGCTGCTCTTGCGAATATAGGATTGATTGTTGCTGGCGCTGGGGTCGGTGACGGCCCCGGCTTGGGTCGCCAAAGCGCCGTAGCTCAATCCACCCGTGGGATTGGTGGGAAAGCCGTTGTTGTTGAAAAGCCAAGTCGCATCGGACCATCCCGTGCCGCCTGCGGGAGTGATGCTGCCCAGCGCGGTGCCCGATGCGACAGCCGGGGGCTGGTAGTTGAAGCCTTCATAGGCGATTTGAGCCGCTTGGCCTGAACGGCCACCAACGAAGTCAGGGCAAATCCGGCGATCATGGTTCGGGAAGTCAACATGGCGCGATCCTCTCAAAAAAGGGAACAGTGATACAAATCAAATACTCACAACGCCCCCGCATTGACTGTTATATTACAGCGCAATCTGAGTTTGTCAAGGGTTTTTTCGTTTTCCCCCAATAAAGATTAATCCGCCATGTCCAAGCCGCCCAACATCCTGCTGCTGATGACTGATCAACAACGCTACGACACCATCGCGGCGCTGACCAAGCCAAGGGAGCACGACCCCGTCATCAAGACCCCGGCCTTGGATCGACTCTGCGCCCAAGGCACAGCCTTCACCCGCTGTTACACCCCGGCCCCGGTGTGCGTCCCGGCGCGGGCGGCGCTGGCCACGGGCCTGGCGCCCCATGTCGCCAACCTCACCGACAATGCCGCGGCCGGGGATTACCGCCCCCCGCAATCCATCATGCAACGCTTGGCCCAACGCGGGTACCAGACCCACGGCGTGGGCAAAATGCACTTCGTCCCCGACAACCAGAATCTCTGGGGCTTCGAGGCCCGCGACCGCTCCGAAGAAGGTCACTATCGCCCCAAAGAGGATGACTACACCGCTTTTCTTTGCGACCACGGATTCGACCATGTCGATGATCCGCATGGCGTGCGCAGTGAGTTTTACTACCTGCCCCAACCCTCCCAACTCCCCGAACGGCTGCACCACACGCGCTGGGTGGCGGATCGGTCGATTGCGTTTCTCAAAGGGCGCGACGCCAAGCGGCCGTTCTTCCTCTGGTCGAGTTGGATCAAGCCGCACCCGCCGTTTGAATTGCCCACACCCTGGAACAAGCTCTATCGCGCCCATAAAATGGCCCCGCCCCTGCGTTTTGAGGGGCAGGAAGAGTTTTGGACGTATTGGAACCACGCGCAAAACCGTTACAAATGGCGCGGCGCGGGTTACGACCCGCTGTTGATGCGCGCCATGCGGGCGGCCTACTTCGGCTCTATTTCTTACATCGATGCCCAAATCGGGCGCGTCCTGGAAGCCTTGGGCGATCAACTCGACAACACCCTGATTCTCTTCACCTCGGATCATGGCGAACTGCTGGGCGACTACGGGTGCGTGGGCAAGCGTGACATGCTCGATGCGGCGGCGCGGGTTCCCCTCATTGCCCGTTTGCCCGGACGCTTTGCCGCCGGGCAACAATGCCACAGGCCCGCTTCCCTGCTGGATATTTTTCCCACCTGCGCCGCCGTCGCCGGTGACCAAGGCCCGATGCCCAGCCCCGAAGGCATGGACTTGGCAACGCTTGCCAAGGAGCGCCCGGAGCGTGTGGTTTTCAGCCAATATCAGGAACGCGGCTACGGGCTGCACATGGCCACCGACGGCAGGCGCAAGTACATCCATTCCGAGCCGGACCGCAAGGACTGGAGTTTTGACCTCTCGGCCGACCCACTGGAAACGCGGCCGCAACCGTCGTCCACCACGCCGCATCTCAAGGCGGCGCTGCTGGCCCGCTACCGACGTGACGGTTGCGCCACCCCGCTCAATGACGCTGGCGACGATTGGCGGGATTTCCCCCGGCGCGCCATTCCCGCCGATGCCGATGTGGGCCTGCTCTTTCAGGATGCGCCCTGGCTTCAGGATCGCATCGACAA
>JBBRGB010000098.1:0-12244 GCA_038241095.1 Phycisphaerales bacterium | reverse complement strand
CAGCAGCGGGGTCCGACGCCGCTGCGGCTTCGCCCAGGAGCGGAGATGACGACTGGCGTGGCGGATTTCGCTTAGTACCAGGCCGAGCTCGGACGCGTAGGCTTCCTGGGCCGACTTGCGTAAGTCCTGGTGCAGGGCGTCGAGCAGAGGCTGTTCGAAGAATTCCATCGCCTCGCCCAACTTCTGCAGTTGCGCTAGACGAAAGCCCAGCGGGCGCGTGACACCCGTTCCAAAATACGCTCGCTGGCTGGAGAGGAGGCTTGTGACATCAATGGACATTCTGGTAAAGTATCTCTTTAGCCGTGGAGCAACGTCAAGTCTTCGCTTGGAAAAGTTACGCAGCCCGCAACGCTGCCCTTGCCATGGCGCTGCGGCAAGTCCCCCGCGTAGACCCTAGGAGGCACTGTCGTGATGTCAAAACGAGTTCTCGTTATCGGTGCCGGTTTGGGCGGTTTGGCCGCAGCCATTTCTCTGGCCCAGGAAGGCTATGCCGTCACCATTCACGAAAAAAACGCCAAGATCGGTGGCAAGCTCAACCTTCATCAGCAAGACGGCTTCACCTTCGACCTTGGACCCTCCATCCTCACCCTCCCGCATGTCTTTGAGCGCCTGTTCACACGATCCGGGAAAAGCATGGGTGATTACTTCAGCATTCGCCCAATCCGCCCACACTGGCGCAATTTCTTTGAGGATGGAAAGGTCATCGATCTCCATCCCGACCCTGACCGCATGGCCGAGGAATGTCGCAAGGCTGGTGAACGCCCCGAAAATCTCCAGCGATTCCTTGAATATTCCGGCCGGCTTTACGACCTCGTCAATCGCGGCTATTTCGAGAAGGGCCTCGATACCAGCCGCGAATTCGCCCGCTTCTATGGCCTGGGTGCCTTTCTCGGCTTCGACCTCTTCCGCACGATGCACGGCGGCGTCAAACGCCATCTGCGCACCGCGTACATGCGCGATATCTTCGACTACTTCATCAAGTACGTCGGATCCTCCGCCTATGACGCGCCGGCCTTCATGAACTGCATCGCCACCATCCAGTTCCGCCATGACCTCTGGTATGTGGATGGTGGCCTGTACAACATCGCCCGTGGCCTTCTCCGCCTCGTCAATGAACTCGGCATCGCCGTCCATCTCAACAGCGAGGTGGCCGGCATCCGCACACAAAACGGGCGCGTCAGTGGAATGACGACAACGGATGGCACCTTCCATCCCGCCGACATTCTTGTCTCCAACATGGAAGTCATTCCCGCATATCGCGACCTCCTCAAAGAAGACGCCGCCTTCCTAAAGACGCTCAAACGATTACAACCCGCCTGTTCGGGCCTCATCATCGACTTGGGCCTTGATACCGTCTATCCCCAACTTGCCCATCACAATTTCTTCTTTTCGGGCAATCAAAAGAAACACTTCCGTACCGTCTTCCGCAAGCACCAAATCCCCGACGATCCGACCATCTATCTCGTCGCCGCTTCCAAAACCGATCCCACCGTGGCCCCCGACGGTTGCGATGGTCTCAAGATACTCCCCCACATTCCCCCCATCGATCCCGAGCACCCAAACACCCACGATGACTATCTTGCCTGCAAGGATCGCATCCTCACGAAACTCGAGCGCATGGGTCTGACCGACCTTCGCAAACACATCGTTGTGGAACATTTCTGGACTCCCCTCGACATCCAAAAGAACTACTACTCCAACCAAGGCTCCATCTACGGCGTCATATCCGATCGCTTCAAGAACCTCGCCTTCAAAGCTCCCAAGCAAAGCACCAAATACCCCAACCTCTTCTTCGTCGGTGGCTCGGTCAACCCCGGCGGCGGCATGCCCATGGTCATCCTTTCGGGCCTCAACGCCTGCCAGCGGATTCTCGCATGGGATAGGGGGGATTGCCCCGCATGATCGCCTATTTCGTCATCGCTTTGGCCCTTAGCTCGTTGGGCTTTTTTCTGCTGGGCCGCATTTCCTTCTGTCGCACCACCTCTCCGACCTCAAACCCGTTGCCCCTTTCCATCATCATTCCCGCGCGTAACGAGGAAGACAATCTCCCCCGCCTCCTTGAGTCCATCCGCGCCCAAAATCTTGACCAACTTGAGATCATCGTCGTCGATGACGCCTCCACCGACGCCACCGCCACCCGTGCCCGCCAACTCCATGCCACCGTCCTCCCCGCGCCACCGCTCCCCGCTGGTTGGCGTGGCAAAACCTGGGCCTGCTGGCACGGTGCCCAAGCAGCCTCACACCCCACTCTCTTATTCCTCGATGCTGATACTTGGTTCGAATCCCACGGCCTCGCCGCCATTGTGGAAAGTTTCACCAAACAACCCACGGCCCTCTCCGTCCTTCCCTTCCATGTCGTTTGCCGACCCTACGAACAACTCTCCGCCTTCTTCCAACTCATCATGGCCGCCGGCTCCAGCGCATTTACCATTCCTCTGCTTAAACCCGCGGGCTTGTTCGGCCAAATGCTCGTGATTGACCGCTCCCTGTACTTCCGCATCGGTGGCCACGAATCCGTCAAATCCGAAATCCTCGAAAACTTCCATCTTGCTCAGCATCTCCACCGTCAGAACATCTCCCTGCGTTGCCTCGCTGGCAAGCATGCCCTCTCCATGCGCATGTATCCCCACGGCATGAAAGACCTCGTCGCCGGGTGGACCAAGGCCTTCGCAGCCGGTGCCGCCCAAACACCCCTCTCCATCCTTCTCCTTGTCATCGCCTGGCTCTCCGGCCTGGTCATGACGGCTGCCTCTCTCATCCAATACCCCGGCCTCTTGTCCGTCACCCTCTACGCCTTGGTCGCCCTGCAACTTTTCTTTCTCCTTCGCCGCCTAGGCACTTTCGCCTTCTACGTCGCCCTGTTTTACCCCATCCCGCTCCTGGCCTACTTTCTCCTCTTTGCCCGCGCGATAACCCGCCGCCAAGTCACATGGAAGGGACGGACCTTCAATGCCGCCCCTTAACCTTCCCATCTTCTGGATCATCGCCTTGAACGTTCTGGGCTGGCCTGTCATTCATCTCACCCTCGCTTGGTTGTTTATCCGCCTTCCCGCCCGTCTCTTTGACACTGACATCCCGACCTTCCGCTTCGAGATCGCTCTCTATGAGCGCCTTTTGCTCATCCGGCACTGGAAGGACCTCCTGCCCGACGGTGCCGCGTGGTTCCACGGCGGCTTCCCCAAAGCTCGCCTCACTCGCCGTGATCCCGCCTATCGCGACCGTTTCATCCAGGAATGCCGCCGCAGCGAGGCCGCCCACTGGACCATGTTGCTGGCTGCCCCGGTCTTCTACCTCTGGAATCCCCCTTGGGCTTTTATCATCATGCTCGTCTATGGCCTCTTGGCCAATCTTCCCTGCATCTTCACCCAACGCTACAACCGCATCCGACTCCTGTCGATCCAACAGCCCCGCCTTGGGCGTGAACAGAAGAACGCCATTCGTGGCCCACGTGATTGTTGATTGGAAAAGTGATGCACTGTCGTTCCTGAAGAGCGCACTGATGCCGTCACCTCCTCCTCGTCCATCGATGCGGCACCGACGAACTATTTCCCCCACCTCAGCCCAAGGGTTTTCTTTGACAACTCCGGCCACGGTATATTCCGCTTACAGAGCGCCACCTGGCCGAGAAACCGCCCCAGCGCCCGCAATCGCGCCGGGAATCCAGCCCCACGCGAAGGTCCCGTGCTGCGCATGAGCATGAGCGTCACATCATCATTTAGCGTCGCCCCTTGCAGCGCCAGCTTGGCCAGCAGGTGGTGGATCATCCGCGACGGGTCCTCTGTCAACACCGTTCGCACCAGCTCCAACAGACGCTCCGTGCCCAACAAGCTCCCATCCTGGCACACCGATTCCACCAGCGAATCCGTGTAACACAGCATCAGGTCGCCGGCACGCAACTTCACCCTGAACTGCTCGTATGCCACCTCCCCCATGATGCCCAGCGGAATATTGTCCTCTGTCGCCCCGGCTTGGGCGTCGAGGTAGCGCCAGGCGGCCTTGTCACGGCGATACAACATCGGCAGAGGATGTCCCGCATTGCAAATTGCCAGTTCGTTGTCCGGCGAGAAATAGGTCAGCACCACCGCCGTGGCGAATCGCCCCTCCTGCACCGCGGTGAACTCCCGGTTCATGTCTTGGACAAAACGGGTCTGGTCCACGTGATTCATGTAACGCTGGATCAGGCCCCGCAGCGTGTTGGCGGTCTGGGCCACTACCTGTCCGTGGCCGGCGACATCAGCGACCATGAGCCGCGCGATTCGCCCCGTCCCGCATGAGGAGACAAAATGCACGTCCCCACCCGCTTGGGCGTTGTCGTGGGGCTTACCGTAAACCCACACGTCCAGCCCGGGCACGCGCAGGGCCGTATACACCGGCTGATTGCCACCCCAAACCTCCAGACACGCCAAGGCCAAAGGCTCTGATAACTCCTGCTGTACTACCGACATCATGCACGCATCCTCGCTGGGAGTCAGCCTTCGGAGTATCGGCCTGTGATTGCGGAACGCCAAGCGATGGAAAACAAGCCCAACGCGGCGGCTCCAAACCCCAAAGTCAGTTCCCGGCCAAGGATTCATGGGCCGCATCAAGAGCACCCCTGAGTATCCAAGCCTGCTGACGCGCGTCCTTCTCCGCCCGCATGTTGTTGAGCGCCGCTTGTAGCGCTGAGCGATCCTTATCGGCCAGGGATTCCGTGTGGGATTTTAGAAGAGACTCGATCGTGACCTCGTAAACGGCCGCACAGGCAGCATGTTGCCCGGCGTTAAAGAGCGGCACCCCACGTTGGATTGCCAGTTCGATCACGGCTCTGGCGGCTTCGGAAGGCGTCAACCGCTTGGCCGGCGGAATCAGCACGGCATCAATCACATGGATCACACCGTTAGTGGCAATGATGTCGCTGGCCAGGACTTTGGCACCGTTAACCTCGAAGGTACCGGCGGTCTTGATCGCCAAGGACCGGCCCTCCAAGCTTGCTGGCGCTTGAGCACCCAAGAGGATCTTCCCTGGGACAACGTGATAGCTCAACACGGCCCGGAGTGTCTCGCGGTTCTCTGGCTTAAGCAGTTCGTCAATGACGCCCTTGGGCACCTTGGCAAAGGCTTCGTCATTGGGTGCAAACACGGTCAACGGTCCCTCGCCCTTCAGGGCATCCACCAGTCCCGCCGCCTCCGCCGCGGCCAGAAGCGTCTTGAACTGACCGGCGGCCGCGGCCGTCTCCACGATGTCCTTGGGGCCATCGGCAACCGCAGGACTCGTCGCCACGGGGGTTGCATCAGCGTTGCCGCTCTTCTCCGCCTTGATCCATGCGATCTCCAGACGGAAGGGGCCGGCCTGTTTATCCGCCAGCGTGAAGCCGACGCTCTGGATGTCGTTGGCACTGAGTCGATCCGCGTTGGCGAGCCGCTTGCCAAAGGCCGAGAACTCGAAATCCTTCAGCGGGATGCGCATCTCCTGCCAAGTGTTCTTCTGCGTCTTGAGCGGTGTGCGATAGGACGCGGCGGGGAAGGTTGTGGAGGTTCTCAGGTCAAAGTAATAGGTCCGACCATCGCCTTTGACGCGGACCACGATTGCGTCACTGCCATCCAGCCCCAGCTCAGCGGGGCGAGTGCGAATGGAGGCAAACCCGCCTTGGCGCTCCAGCGAGATGGTGCCGGTGAACTCCAAGTTCTTCTCGTCGTTGATGCGAAAGCCGCCATCTGAGACGCCGCCCATCACGTTGTCGTTAAGCGAAATCCATTTCTTGGCCGCAGCCGTGTCCGTGAACTCCGCCACCGGCTTGGAGGTGGGGACATCGGCAAGCCCGATGGAACAGAGGAGGAGAAGCAGCATCGAAGCCATCCAACCAGCGTGCAAATTGATGGGTATCATCGCCTGAAATCTTTTCATTGGCTTGGCCCACGACTGGCCGACTCCGGAGACGCATAGTTTACGCCTTGCGCCGCCGTCCGCCCAAGAGGCAGAGGCCGCCGAGGCCCAGGATTGACAGGGATACGGGTTCGGGGATGACGGTGTTGAAGGTCAGGGTCGGGGGCGTGAAGCCGCCGGTGTTTTCCTTGCTGTGGAAGGCGCTGAGGGTCGAGTTGTTGCTACCTGAGCGGCGAATGACCAGCGACGCCAGCCCGTTGCTGTCGGCCCGCAGGAAGTCTTCCAAGTTGCCGGCCAGATCCACGGACTGGGTGGCGTTGGTGGTGGTGAAGCCGACGGTGAACGTGGTGTTGGCGGCGATGGAACTGAGTTCGAACGTGCCCAGCAGCACGGCATAGGAAGAGGGCGTGCCGTAGGACGTGGTGGTGGAAATGGAACCGCCGTTGCGGGCCGGGGCGTTGTTCCATGTCAATCCCGCAGCATTCAGTTCGTTCCAGCCACCCGTGGTGGCGTCATGGGTCGGTGCCCGATCCGCATCGGTCATATCCACCAGACCGAATATCCCAAAGGTGAAGTTGTTGGACGTGCCGGAGGTCGTCATCGTCAGACTGGCGTCGCGGATGTCATCGGAGGTTACCCCGGCCCCCAAGGCACCGATGTCAAAACGTAAATACCCAATGCGGCGAGAAGCACTGTCAGTTTTCACGAGCACCTCGCCCAAGTTGCCTTGGGGAGTACTCGTTTCGCGCTCATTTGCATAGGTGTCGGCCCCATCGCCGAAGCCCGTGGCGCGGGTAATCAGATCGGCTTGAGCCGACATGGCCAGCAGGGCGACAAACAGGAAGGCCAGCAACAGGCCAGCCGCGGGACGCGAAGTTTTCATCAGCCATTCTCCTCGTGAAAAACAGGAATTGCGAGACATTCCCAAACGGGAAACATCATCCTCAAACAACAGTAACGCCAAACATGGGTTGCGTCAAGGATTATTGGCCGCACCCACGGAAAAATTGAGGATTAGATGGGTCGGCAGTGCCCATTGATTTGGGCAAGGAAACGATGCGAAACAACGACGCCCGCGGCGGCTTGGCGGAAATCCACGTCGCCAAGCGGAATGGCTCCGTTGTGGCTCACGGTGGCAAGGCGCGGCTCACGGTGGCAAGGCGCGGCTCGCGCCGCCAAGGCGCGGCTCGCGCCGCCAAGGCTGCTGCCTCTAGGCCGCGCCGGTCTTGCCCCGGTTGCGTTTGATCCTGCCGTTGACGGTTTGGACTTGCCAGTGTTGCGCTCGGCACTGTCGCGGGTGACGCCTGTCGCATCTGGCGGAAAAGAAGTGGAATGCCGACACCTGGACTCGAACCAGGAACCTAGGGCTTATGAATCCCTCGCTCTAACCAGTTGAGCTATGTCGGCGTCAATGCCTTGGGGCAAGCCGGGGGGTGGACGACTTTCCGCCGGCGGGGGCAGGATTTTAGCGGCCGAGGGCAGCGATGACAAATCCAGCGATTTCTGTTTTCCAACGCCGGCGCGGGACATCCAACGTGGCTTGTTTCGCACCCCAAGGGCGAGAGGGTTGTGGCGGGGCGTGACGCGGCGGCACCCGCGGCGATCGCTCACGCCATTTCCCGCCAACCGCGGTCATCACCCCTACCATTGGCCCGTCGCTTCCACATGGACCAATCGCGCCCTTGAAAATGCTTCTTTCTCCAAGACATTTGGCCCAAGCCATCGGCGTCAGCGAATCGACGGTCAAGCGCTGGGCCGACGATGGGCTGCTCAAGGTGGGGAAAACCCCCGGGGGGCATCGCCGCATCCCCGCGCCTGAGGCTCTGCGTTTCATTCGACAGATCAAGGCCACGATTGTGCGGCCCGACCTGCTGGGCATGCCCGAACTGGCGCAGGCCCAAAACGAGATCTGGACCCACGGTGGCCCGCCGCTGGGTGAAACGCTTTACGATGCGCTGGCGCGGGGCGATGAACCGCGTGGCCGGGCCTTGGTGGTCGGCTCGTACCTGGCGGGTCGGTCGATGGCGGAGTTGTGCGATGGCCCCATTCGCCAAGCGCTGCATCGGCTCGGCGAGTTGTGGCAAGGCGATCCGCGCGGGGTGATGATCGAGCACCACGCCATCGACATCATGATCCAAACCCTCAATCAGCTTCGCGTGATCATGCCTTGGCCAGAGCCAGAGGCTCCCATGGCCCTGGGCGGGGCGGCGGAGTTCGACCCCTACATCATTCCTTCGCTGATGAGCGCCCTAGTGCTGGCCGACGCCGGCTGGCGGCAGATCAACTTCGGCCCGCACACCCCGACGCATGTGCTGCGGCACGCCACGGAGGATTACCGGCCGCGACTCGTGTGGCTGAGTTGCTCGGCCCAAGTGGACGATGCCCCAAGTTTCGCGCGGGAGATCGAGGCGCTGGCGGCCTTTGTCGGACAACGGGGGGCCACCATGATCGTGGGCGGACGAACTTTTCCCGATGCCGCAGTGACGCTGGGCCAACATGTTCGCCACGGCGCGTCAATGGCGGACCTGGTGGCCTTGGCCGAGGAACTGCATCCGGCAGACTGAGGCGATCAAACGTGACGGAGAAAAAGAGGATATCCTTGCTCTGAGGAAAACCCTCTGCGGGGTGCAACTCCGCATCCCGCTTCGGGTGCTGTGTGTCTGGCGAAAACCAACGAGTCAAGATCAAACACTCGCATATCATGCGTCAAAACACCTTGAAATCGCAGATCAAGAGTTAATCGCACACAGCACCCTGTCGGGATGCTCTGTGGCACCGTCTGTTGTCATTTGGCAATCAAGAACACAACCAAGGGGTTTTCTACAGAGCAGGGATGTCCCCTTTTCCGGATCCACGCCCCGAAGAATTGGCAGGCCCGTTTCCAAACTCATCCCGCTCCGGTTTGACGCGCGGGGCGGTTTGCCGAACAATGTGTGACTGTCCCGTACGGCGGTGCCCGGAATGGGAGCGGGTCGTCCTGATCCGACTCCTTGGCCAACCGGCCCCCACGCCGCCACCCTCAACCCGCCCGCTGGAGTTTTTCAATGTCCAACCTCGACCACGAAATGCGTTTGCGTGAAAAGAAAGTCCTGCTCGTCGATGACGATCCCGAAGTGATCGCCAGCATCGACCAGGCTCTGCAAAGCGAAGGCGCTCTGACCCAGACCTGCGGCGATGGCAACACGGCCGTGCGCATCTGCGAGACCGATCCGCCGGAGTTGGTGGTGTTGGACATGATGCTGCCCAAGCGTTCGGGCTTCTTGGTGCTTGAGAAGATCAAGCGGATCGACGTGCCGCCCAAGGTCATCATGGTGACCGCCAACGAAGGCAAGCGGCACAAGGAATACGCCGAGGCCTTGGGCGTGGACGGCTACCTGCTCAAGCCCGTTCGGCTGGAGCGGCTCATCAGCCTGGCCGCGGACCTGCTGGGCTCCACCGCCAAATAAGTGCCTGCCGCCGCGAATGCTTTGGGCTACACTTGTCGCACACAAACAAGCCCATGCCTTCCACGCGCTTTGCCAAAATCGGTTTACTTTCCGACTCCCACGGACGGGCCTTGACGACCCGGCTGGCGGTGGAGATGTTGTTGGCGCAGGGCGTTGATTGCCTCATCCACTTGGGCGATTTGGGCTGTGTCGAAGTCATTGATGAACTGTTGGCGCTTCCGCCGGGCGGTGACAAGCCGTTGCCAGTGCGTCTGGTTTTCGGCAATGTCGATTGGGACGCCGACAGCATGGCGCGGTATGCCGCCAGCGTGGGCGTGCAAGTCGATCACCCGGCGGGACGGTTGACACTGGCCGATGGGCGGGTGCTGGCCTTCATGCACGGGGATGACGGATACGCCATGCAACAGGCGTTGGCCGACGGCGTGGCGTTCCTCTGCCACGGTCACAGTCACCGCCAGCGGGACGAGAAGCGGGGAGCCACGCGGATCATCAATCCCGGAGCCTTGTTCCGCGCCGCCGCTTACAGCGTGGCAGTGCTGGACACGGCCACCGACGCCGTGGCGTTTCATCGGGTGGTGGACAGCGATTGACGGCCCGGCATAGGGTATAGTGTGGGCATTCTTCGGCGATTCTTTGGCGCGGATTTTGGTTATGAGCAGTTCCAGCCAGCATGGACATCTTGAGGGCCTGAGCGTGCGTTCGTTTGAGTCGCGCGACCGCCAAGTCGTGGCGCGGCTGTACACCGAGGGGCTGCTGGCCGGACAGATCGCCGACAACGACACCGGCGCTGACATCGACTTCATCGAAGAGGCCTACTTCAACGATGACTTCAACCACCTGTGGGTCGCGGAGGTCAAGGGCGAAGTGCTGGGGATGATCGGCGTGGCGCACGACCACGAAACGCATTCGAGTGAAATCCGTCGCCTGCGCGTGGCCAAGGATTGGCAGCAGACCTGCATCGCCGCCACGCTCATCGAGACGGCCCTGCAATTCTGCCGGCAACGCGGAGCGCTGAAGGTGGTGCTCGACACCCGCTTTGAAAAGTCCACCGCCTTGGACATGTTCACCAAGTTCGGCTTCCAGTACACCCGCGGCAAAACGCATCACGGCAAGGAACTGCTGGAGTTTTACCTGGATCTGTACCGACCGAAAAAGAAAGAGTCGTGAGATCGCGGGTCCGCCGTCAGAGCCGAGGGGCGTAAGCCCCCGGACGATCTTTCCTGGACTCCCAAACCACCTTGTGTATTGGCGCGCCCTTGCACCTCCGCCCGCAGGCTCACGCCTTGCGGCTCCGACAAGACAACAAAGCGACAGCGCCTCCACCCCCCAAGCCCCAAGCCTTCCTCCCCGCTTCGTGTTATTATTTGCGTCTCTTCCGTGTGAGCAGGCGGCCGGGCCCGGTGCACGGGTCGGCTTGCGAACCGGGTCAGGCCTTGACCGGAGCAGCCCTAAGTGACGTCGGCCCGGTGCCGTCGGTGTCCTGGCCGTCTGTTCACACGGAAGTTCGCACTCTTGGGCCACCTTTGCCGGCGACCTTTTTAAGCACGCGGCCACCAAGCGCCGCCACGACCCACCCTCATGGCCTACACCGTTCTGGCACGCCGTTACCGCTCCGCCAGCTTCGACCAACTCGTCGGGCAGGAGCCCATCGCGCGCACCCTCAAGAACGCCATCGCCACCGGTCGCGTCGCTCACGCCTTCCTCTTCACCGGCACCCGCGGCGTGGGCAAGACCTCCATGGCCCGCATTTTCGCCCGCGCGCTTAACGCGCCCGACACCATCCCCGATTGCCCCCGACCGCCCGCCGAGGAGGGCCAAGCCCCTCACGAATATCCGCCCAAGGATGTTCAGGATCGCATGGCCCAGGCCATCATGCGCGGCGACGACTTGAACGTCATCGAAATCGACGGCGCTTCCAACAACTCCGTGGAAAATGTCCGCCAGTTGATCTCCAACGCGGGGCTGTCGCCTTCCGACCAGGCGCGGTTCAAGGTTTACATCATCGACGAAGTTCACATGCTCTCGACCCAGGCGTTTAACGCCCTGTTGAAGATCATGGAGGAGCCGCCGTCGCATGTGAAGTTCGTGCTTTGCACCACCGAGCCGCACAAGGTTCCGGTGACAATCCACTCGCGTTGCCAGCGCTTTGACTTCCGCAACATCGCCACGGGCAAGATCGCCGGGCACTTGAGTGAGGTCTTAAAGGCCGAGAAAATCGAGGCCCAGGAACAGGTGGTCTGGCAGTTGGCGCGGCTGGCCAACGGGTCGATGCGCGACGGGCTGTCACTGCTGGATCGCCTCATCGCCACCGGCCAGCAACCCCTGACCAACGATGTGCTCGAAGCCATGCTGGGCCTGCCGGCGCAAGACCTCATCGCGGCCTTGGTCGAGGCTTTGGCGCAAGGCGATGTGGCGTCGGCGTTGCAACGCACCAATGATTTGCTGGAGCGCGGCATCGCCCAGGATCAATTGATCGACGTCCTCATCGACCACCTGCGGCAACTGATGCTGCTGGCCGCCTGCGGGGCGAAAAGTGAGTTGGTCGAGCTGGCAGAAGAGGCCAAGCAAGCCGCCGCCCAACAGGCCGCGAATTTCGATGTGTCGGCCTTGGTGTACATGATCGCCCTGTGCGAAAACCTGCAGCGCGCTGGCAAGATCAGCTCCACCCCGCGGGCCTTGCTAGACGCCACCATCGTGCGCCTGGCCTTGGCGGAAAAGATGGCCGATGTCACCGCGCTCTTAAGCGGCCAAGCCCCTAGCGCAGGCACGCAAAAAAAAAAGCCCTGACCGCTACCGCGCCAAGCGCGCCCCCCCGCGCCCCCCCCCCGGCCCCCCCCCCCCGCCCCCCCCCCCGCGGCGCCCCCGCGCCCCCCCCCCCCGGCCCCGCACTGAGACAGCCCCCGCGCGGCCGCGGCGCGGGCGGGGGCCGGCGCGGG
>JBBRGB010000097.1:0-12313 GCA_038241095.1 Phycisphaerales bacterium | reverse complement strand
CTCGCCTGTCGCGCCGGGGTCGATGCCCAATTCCGTGACACGGAAAAGCCAGACGAACAGGATCAACACGCCGATCTGCACGATCCGCCGCCACGTGCGCCACCCCGGAAGCCACGGCACAAAACCTCTCCAAGATGGTCTTTTATTTTTCATGGTCATTCACACGGTATTCATACTTAGCCCCCGGCGACACAAAATCAGAGCCGTGGGGCGTAAGCCCCCGGTCCAACGTCACCACGCCTACCCACGCCATTTGGCCTTCGTCCGCAGGCTTACACCTCTGACAAGGCACCAAGGCAACCGCAGGCTTACGCCTTGCGGCTCTGACAAATCCAAGCCGCATCACCCTTCGACGATCTTCACCTTCGACAAATCCATCTCGCCCAAGCCCGACTCATGCCCGGCCACGGTGGACGAAATCGCATCGGGTTTCAGGCCAAACAGCGTCGTGGCGTAAGCGTCGGCGGCGATGGGGTCTGTCGAGGCGATGAGCGTATCGAGGACTTTCACATCTTCAAGGTTGCCCCCCTGTGGGCCGTGCCGCAGCAGGATTCGCGTGGCGTCGATCAGCGTGAGCTTGGTGCCCACCACCCGGTTCAAGTCCGCCAGCTTCTGGCCGATTTCCTGGTGAATCTTGCCCCGATTTCCCCCGATGACGCCCATCACGTTCTTCAAGCCAAGCGTCAGCTTCGCCAACCCGTGATGCTTGGCGATGGGCACGTTGATGTAAACATCGGTGTCCACCGCGTCCTTGTAAAAGTCCCAACGGTTGACAGCCTTGGCGCCTTCGATGTCCACGGGCATGAACTTGCGGTCATCGACAAACTCGCAAGTCGCGCGGTCGCTCTTGAGCGATTCCACCGCCTGCTGAATGCCACTGTTGGCGTAACACATCTTGGCGTTGTTGCAGGTGCGATCGAAAACCTTGACCTGTTTGGCACCGGCGTCGAGGCAGAGTTTCACCAAGGCCTTGACCACTTCGGGATGGGTGTTGGCGGCCTGCTCGGGCTTGCGATCCCAGCCGATGTTGGGCTTGACCACCACGCGGTCGCCACTCTTGACGAAGGCCGCGATGCCACCCAGAGGCAGCAGCACCTTGGTCACCAACGCGGCATAGTCCTTGCCCTTGGCGACACTGACCAACGGCTGGCCTTTGGCCGCGCCGGTTTCGGCCAAAGGAGAAAGTGTGGCCGCGTGGACTTGCCCCGTGGGCGTGAAGCGGAGCATGGGCACCACCGCCAGTCCCGCCGAGAAGGCCGCCACTTGCTGCATGAATGCGCGTCGATTGAGGTCCATGTTGAGGCTCCGTGAGGGGATTGTCGGTGGCCGTCGGGTGAAGGATCGCCCGCCGCTGTTGGGGATAGTTTAATCTTATTATAAACAACCGTCCCCCTGAAAGAAACCTCCCAGAACAAACTGGTCCGATTATTTTTTCCCAGCCCACGGATGAGAAATCCCCCCAGCCCACGGATGCCGTTGCTTTGGACGGCTTGGGTGGGATGACCAGGGATGAGTCGTGCGCATTACTTGATCCCATCCCACAGATGAGCCGCCCAGAGCCGCGGCTCATCTGTGGGCTTGCCACGGTTTCATCCGTGGGCTTGCGGGAACTGGGTCAATTCTTCAACCTTCCTCCGCGCCCAGTTTGCCCAGCACGCTGATGTCTTCGAGCGTGGTGACATCGCCCTTGACCTGGCCACTGGTCGCCAACTCGCGCAGTAGGCGGCGCATGATTTTGCCGCTGCGGGTCTTGGGCAGGGCATCGGTAAACTTCAACACGCTGGGCCTGGCGATCGCACCGATCTCGTGGGTCACATGCGCCAACAGCGCCGCCTTTAACTCCTCGCCCGCCGCCTGGCCCGACTTCAAGGTCACAAAGGCCGCGATGCCGGTGCCCTTGATTTCATCGGGCACGCCCACCACCGCCGCCTCCGCCACCGCGGGGTGCGAGACCAAGGCGCTTTCCACCTCGGCCGTGCCCAGACGGTGGCCGCTGACGTTGATGACGTCATCGACCCGGCCCATGATCCAGAAGTTGCCATCCTCATCCCGGCGGGCACCATCGCCGGCGAAGTAGTAGCCGGGGATTTCGCTCCAGTAGGTTTTGATGAAGCGCTGGCGGTCGCCCATGATGCCGCGGAGCATCGCCGGCCAAGGCTTGCGGATGACCAAAAACCCCCCGGCGTTGGTGGGCATCTCGTCGCCATCCTTGCTGACAATGGCCGCGTCGATGCCAAAGAACGGCCGCGTACAGGAGCCGGGCACCGTCGTCGTGGCTCCCGGCAGCGGCGTGAGCATGTGCCCGCCGGTTTCCGTCTGCCACCAGGTATCGACGATGGGACAACGCTCCTTGCCGATGTGGCGGTGATACCACATCCAGGCTTCGGGGTTGATGGGTTCGCCGACCGTGCCCAACAATCGCAGGCTCGAAAGATCGTGCTTGGCCGGGTGCTGGTCGCCCCATTTCATAAAAGCGCGGATGGCCGTCGGCGCGGTGTAGAAGACCGTCACCCCGTGGCGTTGGATGATGTCCCAGAAGCGATCCGGGTTGGGGAAGTTGGGTGCCCCTTCGTACATCAGCGTGGGCACCCCGTTGGGCATGATGCCGTAGATGATGTAAGAGTGCCCCGTGATCCACCCGATGTCCGCGGTACACCAGTACAAGTCTTGAGTCTTGAGCCTTGAGTCTTGAGGTTCAGAACGAAAGCCCAGCCGCTCCGGCGGCTGGGAGCCCCCGGAATCCCCCGCCCCATGCAAATCAAATACAAACTTACTCGTCAACCACGTATAAACCATATACCCCCCCACGCTGTGCATGATCCCCTTGGGCTTGCCCGTCGAGCCTGACGTGTAAAGAATAAACGCCAAGTCCTCACTATCCAGCGGCTCGCAGGGACACTCGGCCGAGGCGTCCTTCATCAACTCATCCCACCAAACATCCCGCCCCAGCGTCATGGTGACCGTGTTCTCACATCGCCTCACCACGATGACGTTCTTGACCCGGTCGGTCAGCGTCAGGGCCTCATCGACATTAGCCTTGAGCGGCACGACATTGCCCCGCCGCCAACCGCCATCCGCGGTGACGATCAGGCGTGAGTCGGCGTCGTTGATCCGGTCGCGGATGGCTGAGGCCGAGAACCCGCCGAAGATGATCGAGTGCGGCGCGCCGATGCGGGCACAGGCCAACATGGCCACCGCCAGTTCGGGAATCATGGGCATGTAGAGCGTCACCACCTCGCCCTTCTTGACACCCTTGGCTTTGAGCACGTTGGCGAAGCGGGCGGTGTCGCGTTGCAGGTCGGCATAGGTCAGCCGGCGAATCTCCGGCTTTGCATCACTCGCGGAGAGCGCCTCACCTTCCCACACAATCGCCACGTCATCGCCCCGCCCCGCCGCCACCTGGCGATCCACGCAGTTGTAACAAAGGTTGGTCTTGCCCCCCACAAACCACTTGGCGTCGGGCAGGTTCCACTCCAAGACCCGATCCCATTTCTTAAACCAGTGCAACTCCGCGGCCTGCTGGCCCCAGAACGTTTCGGGATCCTCAATCGACTCGCGGTAGAGCTTTTCATACGCCGCCATCGACTTCACATGCGCCCGCCCACTGGCATCCGCCGACGGGGGAAACTTGCGCAACTCCTGCTGCAACGATTCCATTGCCCCCCCGCCCCCGGAAGTGGCCCCGGAAGTTGCCCCGGACATTCCCCCTTTGTCTCCGCCACCCATCGAATCATTGCGCTGACTCATCGAGATGATCTCCGTGTAAATGGTCGGCCGAAGTCTAGGGTGGGCCGGGCGGCGCGACGCGATAGGTCAGCATCACATCGTCACCCAAGCGACGGATATTTCGCAGAATCAATCGCCGGGCCTGCTTCATTTCGCGCAAAGGGCCGATTAGCACGGCCCCGATGGCCAAGGGATCACCGGCGAGGGTGGGGGCCACGAAGACCACGACCTCATCGACGAGTTGTTGCCGCAGCAGCGTGCCGGTGAGTGTGGCCCCGCCTTCGACGAGCACGTTGGTCGCCGCGTGTTGTTTGGCCAGGTGTTCCAGCAGCGGCGCAAGCGACAGGTGACCGGGGTCGGCGGGGTCATCGGGCAGGGCGAGGATTTCGACGCCGCGATCCCGCAGCCGCGTCGCCGCGTCGCCGGTCACACGGCTTTGCCGCACCGCCAGCGTCAACGGGGCTTGATCCAAGGTGGCGATGAGTTGGCTCGACAGCGACAGCCGGGCATCGGGATCGACCACGACACGTCGGGCCACACGGGCAATGGCCGTGCGTTTGATGCCCCTTGCCGTGAGCAGCGGATCATCCGCCAGCGCGGTGCCGATGCCGACCATGACCGCATCGACCCGTGCCCGAATCTGATGCACGACTTTCCGCGAGCGGTCGTTGCTGATCCACTTGCTTTGCCCGTCGCGGGTGGCGATGCGGCCATCGAGGGTCTGTGCCCACTTGGCGATTGTCCACGGCCGCCCCGTCGTGACACGCTTGACAAACGGCTCGTTGAGCCACGCGGCTTCTTCTTCACACAGCCCCACGCGCACTTCGACACCCGCCGCTTCGAGGGCCGCGATGCCACCCCCAGCGACTTGCGGAAAGGGATCACGCATGGCCACGAAAACCCGTTTGACGCCAGCGTTCAACAGAGCACCGGTGCAGGGCGGCGTCTTGCCGTGATGACAGCAGGGTTCGAGGGTGACCAACACCTCGGCCCCGCGTGGGTCGTGCCCACGTTGCTGGCAATCCGCAAGCGCCGCGACCTCAGCGTGTGGCCCACCGAAACGGGCGTGAAACCCCCGCCCCAGAATCGTGCCGTTGCGCACGATGACGCAGCCGACCATCGGGTTGGGTTCGACCCGTCCCTGTCCCCGTCGCGCCAGCCGCAGCGCCAGCCGCATGAATGTTTGGTGTGGGTCAACCGTCATGTGTTAGAGAATATCACCGTCGTGCGGTATGTGAGGGGGTGAGGGGGTGAGGGGGTGACAAGGTGATTGCCGTTCACGCTTGCGGTTTAGCGCCACCGAGCCACATCACCGCCTTGCGGTAGAATCCCCCCAACCCTTTCGCGGAGACCACCATGAAAAAACTCGTCAAGATCGTCCTGGCCCTCGTCGTTCTTCTTGCGGTGGTCGTCATCGCCGGTGTGCTGACCATCAACCACTGGGCCCGCCGCGGCATCGAAAACGGTGCGACCCAAGCCCTGGGCGTCACCACCACCCTTCGCGGAATCCAAGTCGGCTTGCTCGCCAGCGAGGCCGACCTCGACAGCTTTTCCGTCACCAACCCCACGGGGTTCGACGGTGACTTCCTCACCTTTAAGGACGGCGGCGTCAAGCTCACCGTGGGTTCGCTCATGGAGGACACGGTCGAAGTGCCCTACCTCCATCTCACCGAAGTGACGCTAAACCTGCTCAAGGCCGCCGACGGCAAGGCCAACTACCAGGCGATTCTCGACAACCTCAAGGGCGAGGAGGCCCAGCCCGATGCGGTCAAAAAGGAAGGCAAGAAGTTTGTCATCCGCGAGGTGGTGTTCAAGGATGTGACGGTGACGGCCCGGATCGCCGTGCCTTCGGCGTTGGGCGCGGTGGCGGGTTTGGCGGGCAAGAGCATTTCCGGGGGGGAGATTAAACCCGTGACCCTGAAGATTCCCGAGATTCGCCTCACGGACGTCGGTTCGGGTGGTGACAATCCCAAAGCCATCCGCGAGTTGACGGACATTTTCATCAAGGCCATTTTGCAAAAGGCCATGCAGGACGGGGCTGGCATTCTGCCCGCGGAACTGACCGCCGAGTTGGGCGCCAAGCTGGCGCAACTCAAGTCGTTGGAGGCGATGGGGGTGAACATGACCGGCACGCTCGACAAAATCGGCAAGGACGGTCTGGACTTGGAAAAGCAGAAGGCCAACATCGAGAACCTCACCAAGGACGCGGGCAAAACAGTGGATGAAGTGAAAAAGGGCGTGGGCGGGTTGGGGGATTTGTTGGGCGGGAAGAAGGATGAATGAGGGGATGACAAGGTGACAGGGTGACAAGGTGAGGGGGTGACTTGGTGATTGGCGGTCACGCTTGCGGTTTAGCGCTTTGGTCAGATGCGTTAGACTATCGGACATGAAACTCCTCGAAAAACTCTGCCTCACCCCCGCCATCCCCGGCCACGAAGAACTCATGCGGCAACTGATCCTGGCCGAGACCAAGGATCTGTTTGACGATGTGCGCACCGACAACATGGGCTCGCTCATCTGCGTGCGCAAGCCCCGGCCCAAAACCGGCAAGAAATCCAAGGCCAAAACCGACGCCAAGCCCACGCGAATCATGCTCGCGGCCCACATGGACCAGATCGGCTTCATGGTCCGCTACATCGACGATAAGGGCTTTATCCGCGTCTCGCCCGCCGGCGGCTTCGACCCGCGAAACCTCTTTGCCCGCCTGGTCAACATCGCCACCGACAACGGCCCGCTGCCCGGCGTGCTCAACCCCGGTGTCAAGCCCGTTCACATCGCCAGCGAGGAAGACAAAAAGAAAATCCCCGACCTTAACGACTTCGTCATCGACACCGGCCTGTCGGGCGAGGATGTGAAAAAGAAAGTCCAGATCGGCGACATGGTCACCCTCACCGCGCCCTATGCCGAGGTGGGCGGCAACATCGTCTCGCAATGCTTGGACAACCGCGTGGCCTCGTGGATCGTCATCAAGGCGCTAAGGCAGATCAAGCACCACGACTGCGAAATCGTGGCCGTGTTCACCGTGCAAGAAGAGGTCGGTCTGCGGGGCGCGCTCACGGCCGCCTACGGCGTCAAGCCCGACATCGGCATCGCCATCGACACCACCCTGGCCGTGGATACGCCCGGCGTGAGCGAAGACCTGCGGGTCAGCAGGTTGGGCGCTGGCGCGACGCTGTCGTTCATGGACGGCTCGATGATCGCCGACCGCGGCGTGGCCTTGGCGTTCGAAGCCGTGGCCAAGAAGGAAAAGATCAAGCATCAGCGCAGCGTGTTGCCGCGTGGCGGAACGGATGCCGGGGCCATGCAGCGGGCCGGGGACGGCGTGCGGGTGTTCACGCTTTCCGTGCCCACGCGCTACATCCACACGGTGACGGAGATGGTCAGCAAGGCCGACTTGGAAGCGTGCCGTGATCTCTTGGCGGCGTATCTGCAACAGGCGTGAGGGCGGTTTGGTCTGTTACGGAGTTACACAGATAAACACAGATGCTCACAATGAACACGGATAAGAGTAGGGAAATTGAATTGTTGAATCGGTGGGCATGTTAATCGTGGGCATCCCACAGAAGCCGTCCCGAGCGACGGTATCCGTGGGCTTGGGAAAATGAATCGCGCAACCGGTTGTTTATTTTTTACTCCTCTCTTTTCTTTCCCATCCGTGTTCATCTGTGTTAATCTGTGTTAATCGGTGTTAATCGGTGTTCATCCGTGTTACCTGCCTTTTTCGCAAACCATAAAACGCAATCCATCGAAGCCCCACCGCGTTGGACTCATAAGGAATCAACCATGACCACACGACGAACTTTTACGCTGTTGCTGTTGACCGTTTTGGCCATGCTGGCCTGCGTGCCGTTGGCACGCGCCGCGGAGCCGGAGGCCACGGAACGGATGGCGGTGCCGCAGCCCGTCAACCTCCTGCGCAACGGGTCGTTTGAGGGCGGGCTGCTCTACTGGCACAACACCAATGAAAACAAACGGCTCGTCGAGGAGGGCAAGGTCGGCAGGTACGCACTGCGCATCGACGGCGATTGGGTCGCCAGCGCTCCCTGGCCGGCCAAGCGGGATGGGACGTACACCGTGAGCTTCTGGGCCAAGGCCGTGGAGGGCGAGGCCAATGTCGGCGTGGCGATGGCCCCCAGCGCGCGGGAGGAAGCGGTTAACGCCGGGCGCTTGTGGAGCAAGAAGGCGGGCCAAAGCGCCAAGCTCACCGAGGAATGGCAACGCATCAGTTTCACCTGGCCGACGGATGTGCCCACGACGGGGTTCTGGCCTCAGCCGCATTACATGGTTCACTTTGGTGGCAAGGGGATTCTCATCGACGGCGTCACCGTCGTCGAAGGGGACAAAGGCACTGCCGACTATCTGCCTCGCCGGGCTGTGGAAGTCGTCGCCGAGTGCCAGAACCTGCCGGGTTACGCCGGTGCCAAGGGCAACATTTTCGAGCAGGACGCCGAGGCCCAAGTCGCGGCCCATGTCTCCAACCCCGGCCCACGCAAGCGCGACATCACCATCCGCTGGCAACTGATGGATTACGAAGGCGTCGATCCTGTTGCGGGCGATGCTTCCGGGGGCGATGCGGGCAAGGCGATTGATGAAAAACTCACCCTCGATCCCGGCCAGACCATCAGCCTAATCAAGCCGCTGAAACTCACTGCACGCGGCTTGGTGCTGGCGCGGGTCAGCGTGCTCGATGGCAATGGTGAAGTCATCGACTCCTCCGATTTCCCCCTGACCACCCTGCCCTATCCCGCCAACGCCACCAAGCCCGACATGCGGCAACGCTTCGGCGGATCGTTCGCCGGCGGCACGGGCGTGCTCGACAAGTTCCAGCGACTGGGCTTCGGCTGGACTCGCTGGTACCCCGGCCAGAAGTGGCACGACTTTGAACCCGAAGAAGGCAAATACAACTGGCAGGACGACAAGTTCCAAATCGCTTTCGACCGCGGCGTCGCTTGCCACATCACGCTCTACGGCTGGCCCAAGTGGATCATGGACAAAGACCTGCCCCTGCCCCGCGACATGCGCTGGAAGGCCGACGACGCACGCTGGAGCAACTTGGAAAATCTCACCGCCTGGGACAAGTTCATCGTCGCCATCACCGACCACTTCCGCGGCAAGCCGGTCGTCTTTGAAATCTCCAACGAGCCGGGCTTCGACAAGTGGGACAACCACCTGGCCGAGTACGTGAAGTTCAACGAGCGCACTGCGGCCTTGATCAAAAAGACCGACCCCAAGGCGCTGGTCATGCTGGACAACGTTTACACCAACCCCAGTCGCCCCAACTCGCGGCTGCTCAAGGACGGCGACCTGACCAACATCGACCTCTGGAGTTGGCACGACTACCACGGCGGTTGGCTTAACGACGCCCAGGGCATCACCCGCATTCGTCAGATGCTCGACGAGGCCGGCACCAACCCCGGCAAGGGCAAGCACATCGAAATCTGGTTTAACGAAGGCTGGGCCTTCACCAACACGGCCGTGGACGAACCCATCGCCTGCACTTCGCTGACCAGCGCCCAAAGCACCAACGCCATCTTCGACAGCGTGGCGGAAATGACCGTCGCGGGTCAGGAAAAAACCGTCCTCTTCCACACCGCCTACGAATCGCACGGCATGAGTTTCTGGGACTACTCCGGGCCGGGCACCATGCTCTGGGACTGGTACAACAACCCCATGCCTCTGGTGGCGGCGTGGAACGTGCTGAATTACCACATCGGTGTGAGCGACGAGGTTGGGCTGGTGCGTCCGCCGAGCGCGAACTTCGCCATCTTCCACGATCTGCGCAACGATCGCGGCGTGGTGATCGCCTATGCCGACCGCGGCGCTAAAGAAGACGTGACGGTGGAGCTTCCCGACCTTGGCAAGGGCCTGCTGATCGAGGATGCGATGGGCAATCACCAGCCCGCGCCGCGGAAGTTGGTGCTCTCCAAGACGGGCCGCCCGGCATTGCTCTACAACCCCGAAGCCCGCACTTCGGGCAAGGCGTTTTATGAAAAGCTCGAAGGGTTGGATCGCAAACACAGCGGCTTTGTTTCGCAGGGCGAAGGTGGCGTGACCGAGTGGCGCTTGCCGGCGACGTGGGAGGGCAAGGAAAAAGGCAAGCCCGACGGCGGCGTGGTGGAAGCGGATGGCAAGCCGGTGTGGAAGGCCGAGCAGGTTTGGCCAGCCGACCCGATGAAGGCGGAGAATTACCGGCCGCTGGTCTGGGGCGGCACGCAGTGGTCCGCCAGCGCTGATGGCGTGGGCGGTCAGCCGCAGTTTCAGATCAAGGATGACGCCGCGGAGTTCGGCACCCGCGCTCCGCACGGCACCCCGCCGGCGCTGCGCACCGCGGCCTTGAGTTTCGTCGTCCCCGCCGACGGCGACTACCAAGTCCTCGGCACCGCCAGCGCCCGCATGTGGGATTCCAAAAACAAGACCGACCTGCTGATCCTTCGCCGCACGGGCCAGAGTGTCGAGCTGGTCAAGCAACTGGAAATCGGCAACGGTGAGAAGAAGGGCTTTGAAGGCGTGAAGTTGACCGCCAAGGCCGGCGACATCATCAGCCTCGTGCCCCGCATTCAAGGCATGTACGCCGGCGGGACGCTGTGGGTGCGCGACCTGCGCATCACTGGTGGGAAACGCTGACGTGCAGCGGGTGCCCTCAGAGCCGCCGGGCGTAAGCCCGCGGTGGAAGGTGAACCGCGTTGGCATTGGCGCACCGCGTGTGGATCGACCGAGGGCTTACACCCTACGGCTCAGATGCGCGCAAGGCGCAGCGGTCACTGCCTGCGCAAAGTTCGCAGGCCTCGGCTTGGCCCAGCGCGTGACGCAGGCAGCGGTCGATCCGCGCTTCGATGACTTGCAGCATCATGGGGTCCAAGCCGATGGGGGCGGTGACGAGAAACGCCACGCCCGGATGCTTGGCCGCGGCCTCTTGCGACAGTCGGGGAATGTCCTGATCCCAATGCTTGCCCGGCAGAAGAAAAAACGGCGTCACCACCACCCGCCCCGCCCCACGCGCCACACAGCGGTCAAAGGCCTGCGAAATCGTCGGCTCGGCCAACTCCATGTGCGCCGGCTCGACAATGCCGTGCCCCGAAGTCGCCGCGAACCGTCCCACCAGCGACTCCAAAGCCGCGTTGCTCTCGGCCCGCCGCGACCCGTGATCCACAATAATGATGCCCGTAATATTCGCCATGACGGCAATGATAGTCTTGCGGCCCGAGTCACCTGACTCATCATGATCCCGTGCGCCAGCATGTGGTGATTCGCTGGAAGAAGGGACTGCCGACCAAGAGCGATCAGCCCTAATGCCTGATGACCAACCTTCCAACAGTCTGAGACGAATCCTCAGGGAACTCCCGGCACACTTTAGAAGGCTTGAACGAAACTGGGGATAAGTCACAAATTACCCCTCTTGACATTGCGTCCCCTCCACGATAGAATGAGTTGACCGTCGAAAAGCGGCGGTTGGGACAAACCCCCCAGCTTGGCAGGCCGGATTATTCAAACGCCATTATCGGCTCTCATTCACGAATCACTCGATTCGCCCGCCAGAAGCTCTCGGGTTTGTCTCCTAACACGGTTGGCACAAAAACCAAGTGGCACGAAAAAACAGTTCGCCTCCAAAACCAGGCTTGCCGTTTAGCGTCCCACCCCTTGCCAACTTCGAGATTTTCTGGCACCATACCCCCTAAACCCACGGCAGCGACTTGGAGTGAAGAGTTCACTCCGGCTGTATGTGTCGTTAACCGCGCAAAAGCGCCAAAGTCAGCGTCAGGCAACAGGCTACGACCGCAATCGGCATTCTTTATCCGACTTGTCGCCGCTTCTATGATGGGACGTTCCCACGAGACGCGGAATCCTGGGGTCGATCTAAGCCAACCGCCCGACAACGACCAAACGCGATCGCGCAAAGGCTCGCAACCCCTAGTTAGGAGTTTCGCCATGACTCGCAAACAAGCGTTCACCCTGATCGAACTGTTGGTGGTTATTTCCATCATCGCCCTCCTGATCGGCATTCTGCTGCCGGCCCTCGGTGCCGCCCGTCGCACCGCCCGCCAAATGCAGAACAGCACTCAGGTCCGCGGCATCATCCAGGGCTGCATCCTGTATGCCCAAGGCAACAACGAGTACTACCCCGGCCTCAGCTCCGCGGGCACCAATGAAGCGGCCATCACCGCCACGACCAGCGTTTACGGCGCTGACATCATGGCCAACGGCACGCCCACCGGCGGCATCGTCGCCCGCCTGCTCAACGGCAATTACTTCACGCCTGAATACGCCGTAAGCCCCTCGGAAACCGTCGGCACCATCGCCAAAGCTGAAGGCCAAAGCACTACCCTCAAAATTGAACCCAAGCACTATTCTTACGCCTTCTTGGATATCACTGATCCTACCAATGACGCTGGCCGTCGCGCCGAGTGGCGTGCGACCTCGAACAGTCAAGGCATGGTTGTCAGTGATCGCGGTAAGGCCATGACGCCTGTCACAACTGCTTCTTTGCTGCCCACCACCACCAGCATCCACGTAACGTCAACCGATCCCGCCAACACCTTGGCCGGTGCCAAGAACTGGCGTGGCAGCATCGGTTTCAACGACAACCACG
>JBBRGB010000096.1:0-12327 GCA_038241095.1 Phycisphaerales bacterium | reverse complement strand
CTTAAGTTTTTTTGATTTTCGCAAGCCCACGGATGAAGTCGCGGCTCGGAGCGACTTCTTCCGTGGGATCACCACGGGGTGGCTTGTGGTGACGATTGACACTCAGGGGATGTCGCGGGCCATCCCACAGAAGAGCCGCCCAAGGCGGCGTCTCATCTGTGGGCTTGTATTTCATCACACTTTACTACTTCACCACGCGCTTTGACCCATGCTCCTCACCCCCTCCCATCACGCCTACCTCACCGCCGACATCCCTGGCACGGGCGGCATCATCAAGGAACGGCCCGAAGATTTCCTCGTCGAGGAGCAACCCCTCTACCAGCCCTGCGGCCAGGGCGAGCACCTTTTTCTCTATCTCGAAAAGCGTCAGCGAACCACCATTGATGTGGTGCGAAGGCTGGCGAAACTTTTCAATGTGCGCCGCAGCGACATCGGTTACGCGGGCATGAAGGACAAGCACGCCGTAACCCGTCAGCACTTTTCCATTTACAAACCCAAGCCGGACGACGACGACAAGGCCCTGGGCAACATCGAACACACCGGCCTGAAGCTGCTCTGGTCGGCCCGGCACACCAACAAGCTTCGCCGCGGCCACCACGCCGGCAACCGCTTTGTCATCCGCATCCGCAAGGTCGATCCCCTCTCCGTGCGCCACGCGGCTGTGGGCCTGCAAATCATGGCGCAACGCGGCGTGCCCAACTTCATCGGCGAACAACGCTTCGGCTACCGGCAGAACAACCACACCCTGGGTCGCCATCTCCTGCGCGGCGAGTGGAAGCCCCTGCTCGACGCCATGCTCGGCAACGCTTCACCCGATGACAATGAACATCTGCGCCAAGGGCACGAAGCCTATGACCGCGGCGATTACGTGGCCGCGTTGGAACACTGGCCCAAACAGCTCTACCACGAACGCCACGCCTTGGACCTGTTGCGGCAAGGTTGGGAACCGCAGGCCGTGGTGCGGGCGATGGATGCCCAGCAGCGCGACTTCCTCATCAACGCCACCCAAAGCGCCGTGTTCAATAAGGTGTTGGATCGTCGGCTGAGCGAAGGAACGTTTGATCACCTCGTCAACGGCGACCTGGCGTGGAAGCATGACAACGGTTCAATCTTCACCGTCGATGAGGCCACGGCCAACGCGGAAAACGCCCCCGAGGGACGCGTGGTCAAGCTTGAAGTTTCACCCACCGGGCCAAGTTGGGGCACCGGCATGATGCGCACCGGCAGCGAAATCGACGCAATGGAATGCGAAGCCCTGGCGTCGATGGGACTCAGTGAAACGGACTTGGAAGGAGCCAGCGCGGGCAGGGCGGTGGGGGGACGGCGAACCCTGCGCTGCGTCATCAAAGACCCCGACATCGCCGGCGGCGTCGATGAGCATGGCCCGTTCATCCGCCTAACCTTCGAGCTTGGCCGTGGCAGTTACGCCACCGTCGCCCTGCGCGAAATCATCAAGCCCGAACTCACCGGTGCGATTTTGGATGACGATGAAGATGAGTAAATCCCCGACCGATGCCAACCCTCCAAGTGAAGTTGACGATAAGATAAAGCGCACGCGCGGGACTTGTCGACACAATAACCCCGTGGCCAAAACCTCCGCGGAACCCATGCGGGCGTAGCTCAATGGCAGAGCGTCAGCCTTCCAAGCTGAATGTTGAGGGTTCGAGTCCCTTCGCCCGCTTTGATTTGACAAGGGTTTATGAGAATTCGAGGGATGGCGGAAAGCGACGGGGCTACACGGGGGCTACACGCGGGAGGCACCAAAGCCACGCCACCGCTCTCCTCGTAGTCAAGATGATCGCGCTTGGGCAGGGGGCGTCGAAAATCTTCGACGGCCGTTGCTGGACCCATTTAATCGCAAGAACAAACGCCTAAGGATGGCCTGCCACAGGCTTGGGCCTTGGTGGTTCAACTGCCTTCAAACCTGTCAATCACCCAGGGCAAACGCATGTACCGGAAACAACGCCACCTTGCGAGCCGCGACTGTATGGGAGCGGGTGGCAATCACGGTCAATGAGGGCGAAAAACCCGCTCCCTTACAGGCGCGGCTCGTAGGGTGGCATTATTGGTGTACATGCGTTTCCCCTGAGGAGACGGCCTGTTGACTTGACGAGAATTACGGTGATCAGCTTGAGCTTGAACGCGCGGCCGGAGAAATCAGCACACGGCACTATTCTGGGCTACGCGAACCCTACCGGGAACGTGCCCGGCGGATATGTGCCATTGCCGCCTTGCTCGTTTGCCCTGAGCCGTTGCCAATGCTCGGCAAACTGGGCGAATTAAGTTGGCCAGGGGATCCCAACTCGCCGCTGCCGGCAAAGCGGGAGCTGGTTTCGGAGGATGTCCGTACGACCAAGGCCAAGGCAGTGAAGTCGAGGTAACGTCGGTTCCCGCGGAAACGATGTGCCGCAATCCCGCGCCCAAGGGTCAGTGTCCGCCGCCGGGGCCTTGTGCGGGGCGCTGCCGTGTTGAAGGCCAGTGAGTTACGGTAAATTACTCATATCAGGATGGATGCCACGGCCCTACAACCCGTATTGGTGACTGGGGCCAGTGGCTTCATCGGAGCGCGACTGGCGCGTCGGCTCATCGAGGGCCATTGCCGAGTGTCGTGTCTGGTGCGGGCCAACTCGCGCATCGATGAACTGCGGACGACCAACGCCCAATTGCTTACGGGGGATGTGACCGATCGGGGCAGTGTTGAACGAGCCTTGGCAACGTCGCAGGCTCGTACGGTGTTCCATCTGGCCGGGCTTGTCAAGGCGAAGCACCGAGGCGACTTCACGCTTGTCAACACGGGCGGCGTGCGGACCATCGCGGCCGCCTGCGCGGACTGCGCCCACCCCCCAACCCTGGTTGTTGTGTCCTCGCTGGCCGCCGCGGGACCTTGCGGGGCAAACCAGTTCCGCGTGGAAGACGATTTCCCGGCGCCGGTTTCAGACTACGGCCGCAGCAAGTTGGCGGGTGAACAGGCCGCAGCGCAGTATGCCCAGGCGTTGCCCATCAGCATCGTGCGCCCGCCGGTCGTGTTTGGCCCCGGCGATCGGGGCGGGCTGAAAATATTTCGACCCATCGCGCAATGGGGCCTTCACGTTGTACCCGGTCGGGGCGACCATTCCGTGTCACTGATTCACGTGGATGACCTGATCGACGGACTGTTGCTTGTGGCCCGGAAGGGGGAGCGTCTGGGGCCGCACGGGGGTCGGGGCCAGGGCGTTTATTTCATCGCCGGAGACGATCAACCGACGTACACGCAACTCGGCGAGGCCGTCGCCCGAGCGTTGGGGCGGAAACACCCAACGGTGCTTTACCTGCCCGGTCTGCTGGTAAGACTCATCGGGACTGGCGGAGACGTGGTGGCAAGGTTCCGCCGCCACCCGGTCTGGATCAACCGTGACAAGAGCGTCGAAGTATTGGCCGGTTCGTGGACCTGCTCATCGGTAAAGGCACGAACGCAACTGGGCTGGTCGCCCGCGGCCCCCCTGGCTGATCGGTTGAACGAGACGGAGCGGTGGTATCGCGCCGCGGGCTGGCTCTGACCTCTTGCACTGCTCCGTGTCCACGCGCCAAGACGCCGCGGCCTTGTTTGCCCACCTGATGAAGTTCGCGGTGCCAATCCATGAATCACAGGGCCTTGTCATAGATGCGCGATGTGCTGGTGATCCGCGTCCCGGCCCGCTCCAACGTGCCGCGGGAACGGGCGTTGCTTTCCAATACCCACGAAAACTCGTAGCGGGCGATACCCCATTTCTCCGCCGCGCCCACCAGGTGGTCCAGCAACACCACGCTCAGTCCCGAGCTCTGGTGACCGGGGACCATGGTCACGGCCATGGCCCGCGCCGTCGTGATGTTTCGACGTCCGGCCCAGAGTCGCACGAACCCGAAGGGAAACAACCGGCCATTGAGTTTGCGGAGGATCTGGTTGTAGTCGAGCAGTGCCAGCAACGCACCAACGGGCTGGCCATCGATCTCTGCAAACACGGCGAATTGAGGCACGATGATGTGCCGCAGATCGTTGGCGATATGTTGCGCCTCACGCGGCTGAAGCGGTGTGAAACCCCAAGTGCCTTCCAACGCACGGTTGTAGATGTCCAAGTACCTTTCGATCTCTTGCCGGAACTTTCCTTGCGAAGGGTCAAATAGTCGGATCACTAAGTTGGTGTGTGCCAAGGCCGCCAGTACGGCGGGCTTGTAGCGCGCCGTCAGCGAGGCCAACAGATTGGTGTCCATTTCATAGGCATAGAGGTCCTGCGATTTGGTGAACCCACATGCTTCGATCAAGGCCGCGTAGTACGGCGGGTTGTAGGTCATCAGGAAGCATGGAGGCCGGTCAAAGCCGTCAACGAGCAACCCGCAGGTGTAATTGAGCGACGGGTTCACCGGCCCGCGGACCGTTGTCATTCCGCGCTGCCGCAACCAAGCGCCACCGGCATCAAACAACGCGCTGGCAACGGCCATGTCATTGACGCACTCGAAGAAGCCGAAGAAGCCACATTCCTCGTTGTATTTGCGGTTGTGTATCTGGTTAATCAGGACCGCCACCCGCCCCACGACTCGCCCCCGCCGCTCCGCCAACAGCGTCACGCTCTGGGCATTGTCGAAAAAGGGATGATGGCCCCAGCCCAGAAGTTGCCGCTCGTTGGCCAGAAGTGGAGGCACCCAGTTGCGATCACCCGCGTAAATGGACCAAGGCAACCGCTGAAACCGCCTGCGATCCCGCCACGCAACCACCGGTCTGACCACAAGATGGTCATTCATCGCGGTCCCTCCTCAAGCAGCTCACGACAGACCTCCGCGATATTGCGGGCCGCCGAACGGTTTTGGATGGGCATCAAGCGACGCATTTGGTCCATGTCAAAGTCGGAGTGGGTTTCCTTGCCCAGCGCCAGGCCCACGAAGGCCGTCGATGAGAAGCGCGTGATCAACACATCGCAATTCGCAATCATCTCCTCGGCGCTCCCGGTTGCGAACACCAGCGCTTCGGGTGCGAGTTGGCCGATTTCACGGATGGCGCGCCTGGCGTTTTCATTGGGGTGCAGCTTGAAGATCAGGGGCCGGCCCGCGGCGATCTTGATCGCCCTACGAATGAATGTCTCACGGTCCTCGCCGCGGAACACTTCCCGCAACGGAGAGGTGCATACCAGCACATAATGGCGGTGAGGAAAGTCATTGGCACGGTAGCGCTGGCAGTCATCAAAATTGGGGATCCCCGTGACCACGATCTTTTCGGGACGAACGCCCCTGCGGATGAAGAACTCGCGGTATCCTTCACTGGCGACGCAGAACCTCCGGTACGCATCGCTGAGGCCGGTGCCCGCCGTACCCGCCAACCAGAGTGGGAGAAAGCGCAACCGCCTGACCAGACGAAACGCAAAGGTGTCCGGGTCTGTAATGCCCTCCTGAACCAACAGAATCGTGTTGTTGCGAATGTTGTTCTGCAGGTACACATCCGAACAGGTCAGCACCAGATCGTAGGGCCCGTTCCTGCCCTGGTAGTCGATTGTCAGGCCCTGGCCCTCGAGGTATCGCCGGCAACGACTCGCGAGTTTGTGGCCAATGATGGTGAACTCCATCAAACCAAGTCTTCGATAAATCTCGTTAATGCCGTCACAGTAATAGGGCGAGAAGCTCTGCTCGTATTGGGACAGGCGCAGGGAGATTTGGTGCATCTGCGTGGTCTGGTTCATCGAGCCACAGATGAATAAAATCCGCTTTCGCATGACAACCGTTTCGTCGTTGCTTGAGTCACAGAACCGCGTGATATACCGACTCCCACGATTGACCGTCGCATTCGCCACGCGATGCGCCGTCAGGTCTCCCTGCCCCATCTCGTTACCAGGCTGCCCGCGGCAAAGACCGCGGCCGCGACAGCTCCGGTTATCGCCGCGAAGAGGAACGCCGCCCCGTTGTCATCAAATATCATGGATGCCCGGAGCCCCTCGTTAACGTAATACAGCGGAAGAATTCTGGCGAACTTCTGCAGGAACCACGGCATCATCTCCACGGGAAAAAAGGTCCCTGAGAGAAACATCATCGGGAACAGGAAGGCGTTGGCCGCCGCCGCGGCGCTCTCGGCCTCTTTGGCGATGGGCGTGAGCATCATGCCAATGCCGACAAACGCGAAGACCGCCAGGACGATAAAAACGGGGAGCCAGCCGTTGATCCGCAGCCTGACATCGAACACCATGTAGCTCACCAGCAGGATCGAACCAGTGGAGATGGCTGCCAGAACCAATTGGTAGAGAATGTTCGAAAGCAGCCAATCGGTGGGGGTGATTGGCGTGGTGGCCAGCTTCCGGAGGATGCCTTTCTGACGCAGTTCAGCGTTCATGTTCAACGCCCCGGTCAGACTCGAGGTCATCACCGCCATGGCAATGATGCCCGGGACGAAGAACTCGATGAAGCGGTACTTCCTGTCAAGAATCGACTGTTGTTCCAGCGTGATAAAGGCCGGTGTTCCGGACATCTTCTGATTGGCAGCCGCCACGATGGTGTTCAAGAACTGCAACTTGGTCGTCACCGATGTTGAGCTGGGGTCGTAGATGTACGTCAGGTTGACCGAAGCGTTGTCATCCCCCTGGGCGAGTCTGCGTGCCTGCGTCAGAGCAAATCCTTGGGGGATGATGAGCATGAGATTCTGTTTGTGATCCCTTGCGTATTGCCTGGCATCGGTGTCAACAGGAACGGCCACTGTTTTGAACACCCCGTTGGCGGCAAGACTCTCGAGCAGTTGCCCGGAGGATGAACTCTGGTCGAGGTCCTGCACGGGAAGATCAAAGTTCTGGTTCTCAGGCTTTGTGAAGATGGCGCCGAAGACCAGTACCAGGATGACCGGAAAAGCGACCGTGAAAAACATCGTGGACCTTTCACGGCTGAAGGTCCGCAGTCGCACCACCAGGTTGGCCACAATGATGCGCGGTGTCATTGGCCGTCTCCGTTCGTCGGGACGTCAGCGCCCAGTTTCTCACCCGTCAGACTGAGAAAGACCTCTTCAAGGTTGGGCTTGCGGACGTCCAGACCGGGCAGCGCCAACCCCGCATTCTTGATGGCGCTGAGGATATTCTGGACGTCATCGCCGCACCGCACCCGGATCGTGATATCGCCGCCGCCGTCCCGCACGGGTGTGAAATTCATGGTCTTGACCACCTCCAGGATATTGGCTTCCACGGACTTCAACGTCAGGCACATGTAGTTGGCGTTGCCTTCAATGAGTTGGTCGGGACTGCCGGCCGCAACGATGTTGCCTTTGGAGATGATGGCCACGGTATCGGCTAGGAGTTCCGCCTCTTCCATGTAGTGCGTGGTGAGAAACACCGCCTTGCCCTTGTTTTTCAGACCCAGTAATACGTCCCACACCGCACGCCGCGCGTGGGGATCAAGCCCCGTGGTGGGCTCGTCGAGAAACACCACCTCCGGATCATTGACCAGCGCGATGGCGATTCCCAGCCGCTGCTTCAAGCCCCCGGAGAGTTTCATGAACTGCACGTCCCTCATGTCCTTGAGATCTGTGAGGTCCATCAGACTGTCCACATCGACGCTCTTGGAGCCGAAGAGCCTCCCGTAGTATTGAATGCTTTCCCCAACCGTAATCCGGTCGAACGAGCTAAACCCCTGGGGCAGGACGCCGATACGCGGGAGGATGTCTTGTTTGTTCCTGCTGACATCCATTCCCAGAACACTCACCTTTCCTGACGTGGCTGTGCGCAGGGTCTCGATAATCTCCACGGTGGTGGTTTTCCCAGCGCCATTGGGACCAAGGAATGCGAAGACCTCGCCTTTCTTGACGGTAAACGAGACGTCGTTGACCGCCAGCAGGTCTCCATAGCGCTTCGTCAGCGACTCGACCACAACGGCATATTCATCACAGTTGGTCATGGGTTGCCGAATCAGTTCAGTACAGCGGGGAGGTCGGCGCGTCGGATGCGGCGGCGCGGCGACCAGTGCATTACGACAATTTGGCCAATTCTTCGGCTATGGCGATGACCGCGTCTCGGATCTGTGCTTCGCTGTGATTGGTGGTGATGAAGAAGCGTAGGCGGGCGGAGTACTCGGGTACGGCGGGATGCAGGATCGGTTGAACGTTGATGCCGCGATTGAATAGGGCGCGTGCCAGGCGAAGACTCTTGACTGAGTTCCCGACGATCACTGGAATCACGGGCGTACCCGCTGACAGTCCGGTGTTCAGCCCACGATCTTTGGCCAGGTTCAGGAACAACGACGACAGTTCACGAAGGCGCACGACGCGCTGTGGCTGGGCTTGGAGCAGAGCCAATGCCGCCAGCGCCGCGGCGGCATTGGGCGGGGACATGCCCACGCTGTAAACGAATCCCGGGGCGGTGTACCCGAGGTATTCGACCAGTTGGGCCGACCCGGCAATATATCCGCCGCAACTCGCCAGAGATTTGGAGAGTGTGCCCATCCACAGATCGACGTCAGTTCGGGCTGTTGCCCAGTGTTCGCCCAAGCCCCGCCCCGTCGCCCCCATGGTTCCCAGTGAATGCGCTTCATCGACAAGCATCAGCGCTTTGTGTTTCTTCTTGAGCTCGACGAAGTGAGGAAGATCGGGGTAGTCGCCATCCATGCTGTAAACGCCTTCGACCGCAATCAGCACGCGGCGATGACGGTGACGGACTTCGGTCAACAGCGCGTCCATCTCCCGCCAGTCGTTATGGGCAAAAACGCGACGAGTCGCTCCCGAGAGTCGAGCGCCCTGAATGATCGAATTGTGCGCCAGAACGTCGTGGACAACCAAGTCCTCCGGCCCGAAGAGGTGGCCAATGGTGGTGACATTGGTGGCATGGCCCGAGACAAATACGATCGCGGCCGGAGTGCCCAGAAACTTGGCCAGCGCCTGCTCCAAATCACGATGCACCTGCTTCTCACCCGAGACCAGCCGACTGGCGCCGGCGCTGGTGCCGTAGCGGTCGATGGCGGCCTTGGCGGCGTCGGCCACCTGTGAATCATGGGCCATGCCCAGGTAGTCATAAACACTGAAGTTGACCCGATCAAGTCCCGCCGTCCGCGTGACACCGGCCGAAGCGGTGCCGCCGTGGTCGATGCGGAAATACGGGTTGTCACCGGACACCGCCCGCAGCATGCGTTCGTAGCGTTTCAACGCGCCATATTCGGGAAACCGGGCAAAGTCGTAATGGGCCCGCGGAATCTGGCCCGCTGGCGCGTCGGCACCGGCATGATCGTCGAGGTGCTTCCGCACCGCGTGGGCCAGATCGCCCAGTGTCTGTGCGGGGCCAAACTCCGTGTCGGGCAGGTGGCAGGCGAACGTTTTCTCCAACATGGCGGCCAGTTCCACCCGTTGCAGCGAATCCAGGCCCAGAGCCGTGAGCGGTGTGTCGGGAGTCACATCGGACAGAGCCGCACCACCCAAGGCGACGGCATGCTGCAAGACCGTGGCCAAAACGACGGATTGCGAAGACTGTGGGGTCGGGTAACGGATGGCGGAGGTCGAATCACCGACCACGGAGCTTTGAGGTGGCGTGGTGGCGGAAGCGCTGCTTTCCATGACGGCGGACTGGTCTTTTGCCAAGACCCTGAATTCGCCAGCCAGGAATGCCTTGCGACAGGCGCGGCGCTGGACTTTGCCGCTGGAGGTCTTGGGAATCGTGCCCCAGCGCACCAGGGCGATGGTGTGCAGTGCCAGACCGTGCCTCTCAAGTACCGCCGCTCGAGCCGCCGCCAATACTACCGCCCAATCGCCCACGCCGTTGCGTGCCACCTCCTGAACAAGAACCAAGCGCCGGGTCCCATGCTCCTCCACGGCGAAGGCCGCCCCGAATCCGCCCCCCAGCACCGGGTGACTCTCGCGGGCCGTGGCCTCCAAGTCCTGCGGGTGATGGTTCAGGCCGCGAACGATGATCAGGTCATCGCGCCGGCCGGTGACGTAAAGCTGACCCTCGTGCAAAAATCCCAGATCGCCGCAACGCAGGAACGGTCCTTCCCCGGTGTCGCTCAGGTGGGCATGAAACGTCTGTCGTGTCTGCTGGGGCTTGTGCCAGTACCCCTGCCCGACCGAGGCCCCCGCAACCCATATCTCACCCGCTTGGCCAAGCGCGACCGGGGTGCAAGTCTGTGCGTCGACGATCCTCACCCGCAGATCCCCAATCGGCACGCCGCATGACACGAATCGGCGAGCGCTGCCCGCATCATCGGGCACAGGCATGACACGGTGTCCGGCCAGCGCCGCATTGTCGAAGGCCCGGATGGTCGGGCCGCCGCCCCGCGCAGCGCCGCTGACCATGAGTGTCGCTTCCGCCAGCCCGTAGCAAGGATAGAAAGCTCCACGATCAAATCCACAGGGCGCAAACGCGGCCGCAAAGCTTTCAAGTGTTCCAGGCTCAATGGGTTCGGCACCGACAAAAGCCAGGCTCCAGCGGGAGAGGTCGAGAGTGGCTCGCTGCTTGTCGGTGATCTTACGAACGCAAAGGTCGTAAGCGAAGTTTGGTCCGCCGGAGATGGTTGCCCGGTATTTGCTGATGGCGGCAAGCCACGCGATGGGTTGCTGGAGGAAGGCCGCTGGCGCCATCAACACGCTGGTCAGCCCTGCGAGCAGCGGCTCCAGAATCCCGCCCACTAGGCCCATGTCATGGTAAGCAGGCAGCCAGAACACGCCGGTGTCGCAACCCATCCCAAAGGCCCGATGAATGGCCCAAGTGTTGTGCATCAGGTTGGCGTGGCTGAGCATGACGCCTTTAGGCTCGCTCGTCGAGCCAGAGGTGTATTGAAGCATCGCCAGAGTCTCGGGGGCAAGGGATGGCATCCGCCATTGATCGGCCAAGGCTTCCGGGATTTCGTCGGTTGCGTGCCACTGTATTGGCGTACCAGTCGCTGTGGCCGCCGTGCCCATGACGGTCATGTTCCGGTATTGCGCCACGGCCGGGGCGGTGCTCAAAACCAGACGGGCGCCGGCGTCAGCGGCGATTGCGAAAAAGCGATCGAGTGTCCTTCGGTGCGGCAGGGAAGTCGGCACCGCGGTGCAGCCTGCGTATAGGCAACCGAGGAACCCCGTGATGAAATCAAGGCCTTGAGGGTATGCCAACAGCACACACCGGCCGGCAAGGTCCATCCCCTGCAAGTGGGCCGCGACCGCACGCGCCCGTCGATCGACCTGCGCGTAAGTAAGGATGATGTCATCGGACCGGCCATCGCGCAGAAAAACAAACGCCGGTTGATCCGGACGTTCCCTGGCGTGGTGACGCAGGACGTCGATCAGATTGTCCTGGGAATGGCGCGCCTGCGCCCGCACTTCCGTCTCAGTCGATTTGATTTTCTCTCTGTCCATTTTCTCGCCGAAAACACTGGATGCCCCCGGCCTTAGCCACTGGTCGATTTCGTCCCAGATTCAGCAACGGCACCGGCCCCATCGACCTCTTGTTTCCCGGTGTGAATCCCAACAGGGTGTGGTTCCCTGCCGGCTCTTTCGATCTTGGTCACAGCAGGCGAAGGTCTGACAATGACAGCACGTCACCCATCACCGGCACCACCGCAAGCCGCTTTCCCAAGAGACGAAATCCGACGGGATGACCTCAAGCATATCGTTTTCCACCTTACACGGGCCATGCCGGTGGTAACGCCCGGCTGGATGGCATCTTTCTGGTCCTCCGCGCGGATGGTCAATTGAGCGAATTGAATCCACCCGGGCGTCCGCCAGTCGTGGGCCAAGGCAGGGCCGGGGGGAACGTGTACGGGCTGTGAATTCAACGACCCATCCCGCCCCGCCCCCGGCTCCAAGCCGCCGGGGGCTAAATATGTGCCCGCCCCGCCGGGGGATGAGTACCGCCTGCCTACTTCCCCGACTTGCGCCGATTGCAATCCTTGCACAACATCTGACAATTCTTCGCGTCAGTCTTGCCCCCCTCGTGCCAAGGCGTGATGTGATCCCCCTCCATCCCGTCAAGCTCAAACTTCTTGCGGCACTTGGGGCACGCCCCCTTTTGCCGCTCGTAAGCCTCGCGCTTCATGTTGGCCGTGTAGGCGCGGATGTTCAAGTGCCGCTCATCCCCATCCAAAACATACGCATAAATCCCCGACTTCTTGCTCACATCATCATCGCCCATCAACACCGCCACCTCTTTTTCCAGCTTGGCGGGGTTCAACCCTTTGCCGCCGAAGCGATGGCGCAAACCGCCCCAGTCCACCCCCTTCATCTCCTTGCGATGCTTGGGAAACGTCGCCTTGACCCAGGCGATGACCCCTTGAAAGTGATGCCACAACTCCCCGGCGTCCTCATCGTGCTGCCGCTTGGCCATGTACTGCTCAATCGACGCCTCCCCGCAAGCCTCGGCGTGCCAGCCTATCGCCGTCTCCAAATACTCC
>JBBRGB010000095.1:0-12357 GCA_038241095.1 Phycisphaerales bacterium | reverse complement strand
CCCCCAATCACTCCAACAACGACAGAACTGTTGTTGGACGTTTATAGCATCCACTATCACAGGCCCCGGCGAAAGGGGCAGGTTGCCGTGTCCCGGCATAGGGGTTTCCCCTATTGCGCAGGGCACGCCTTGAGAAGAAATGTGAACCACCAAGGACACCAAGAGCACCAAGGACAGCCGACATGATGAACACGAAGACACGGAGACACGAAGGAAGGCAAAAAAACTGGGAAGCAAGCTTCAAGCAAGCCCCAAGCCCCAAGCCTCAAGCCTCAAGCCTTCTTGCTTCCCCTCACAGCTTGGCTTGCACGAACTTGCTGATGGCATCGACGGTGAAGACGTTGGAGAACTCGCTGACTTCCCGGTTCTCTTCAAAGTCCGAGAGGTCGGCGTGGGGCAGCCGCTTCTTCAGTTCCGCCATTCCTTGGTCGGTGACCTTTCCGCCGCTGACGTATTGCGGGTCGTTGAGTACGTTTTCTGGGAAGAGTTCGCTTTGCTGAATCTTGATGCCGAAGGCTTTTTCCAAGCGGAAAACGATGTCGAGGAAGTCGATGGACTCCGCGCCCAAGTCTTCAACGAGCTTGGCTTGGGGGGTCACTTCGTCCTCATCGACGCCCAAGGCATCGACCAGCACATCACGAACCTTGGCGAAAACTTCATCCTGCGTCATGGCGAACTCCTTGGGGGCGGTGGTAGGGGGGGGTGAATCGATTCCGGGTGCGGCCTTGGGTGCGGGTTGGGAAAGAAAGTCAGGGCATCTTAAGGCATTAGCGGTTGGAGGCGAAACCGGCCTTGCACGGCCACCTGTTGACCGGTCGCGGTTGCCACCGTGCCTTGGCCTTGGAACTCGTAGCCCGTGTCGTCCTGATTGCGGAGGGTGACTTCGACGGTGAGCGTTTGGCCGGGGCGAACCATGTTGCCGTAGCGGACGTTTCGCACCGCGGCGATGACCAAGGGCGGGGCTTCGACGGGCCGTTGTGGAGCCAACAGTCGCCTGCCAGCCTGCACCATGACTTCGAGCATCATCACGCCGGGTAGCACCGCGAAGCCCGGAAAGTGGTCGCCCAAGTATTCCTCAGCCGAGGTGACGGCCTTGGTCGCCACAATGCGGTTGTCGTCACATTCGAGGACTTGGTCGATGAGTTCAAAGCGCACAGGCGACCCTTGGCCCGGAAAGTGGGGATTTTACGGCGGGGACGGTGAAAGACGCAAACGCCGCGCCTTTTTACCGTAGCCGAAGCGCGTAGAATCACGTCATGACCATTCCCCGAGTTCATGCCCGACAGGCCGCGGTGCTGGTGATTGACATGCAGGGCGGGCTTCTGCCTCACATGCACAACGGCGAGGCGGTGATTCATCAGGTCGAGTTGCTCTTGGACGGCGCGGCCGTGCTGGGCTTGCCGGTGCTGGTCACCGAGCAGTACCCCAAAGGTCTCAAGGCCACCGTGCCGCAAATCGCCCGGCGATTGGAGAACGCGGCCCTGCGGGTCGAAAAAACGCAATTTTCCGCACTGACCCAAGCGGTGCATCAGGAACTCCGGGGGCGGGGGCGGGGCCGTGGGGTGCGCACGGAGATCGTCTGCGGGATCGAGGCCCATGTCTGCGTGCTGCAAACTTGTCTGGACTTGGTGGCGCACGGTTTCGTGACGGTGCTGATGGTCGATGCCATCGGTTCCCGGCGAAAGAGCGACCTTGACGCCGCGGTGCTGCGCATGACCCAAGCGGGAATCGTGCCAAGTACGGTGGAGTCGGTGCTGCTGGAAATGGTCGGCGACGCCTCCGCCCCGACGTTCAAGGCGATACTGCCCATCGTCAAGTGACCCCCCCCTCCGTCTCCCTCCCACCCATTGAACAAAAATCTTGAACACAACCCGAACTTTGGTGAAACCTCCTGCGTAGTATTCAATGAGGAACCAAAGGACGGAGTGTGACGCCAGAAGCCAGATCGCGCCGGGATTCGGCGGCACACGCAAGCGAGGCTTATCGCCCCCCAAAGCCCCGCCAGAGCCGATGAACGCAGTGGAGAGCAGTGCCCCCTCCTTCTCTCCAATCGTCGCGTCTGGCTTCTGACGACACACTCCGCCTCACGCTCAAAAACCAGTCCCTTCCCAGGGTCGAACGTCTCTCCTGCGTTCGGCCCTCTTTTTTTCGGTCAACGCAGGGTAATTGGGGGTGATCCCACGGAAGCCGTCGCAGCGACGGCATCCGTGGGCTTGCGGAGTCGAAGAAAAAAGCGCGGCCTCCTTATCCTTCTATAATCACGCCATGCCCGATCAGATCATCATTTGGGCCATCCTTTGTCTTTCGGTGGCGACGGTTTTGTTTCTGGTGGAGCTGTTCGTCCCTTCGGGCGGGCTGCTGGGGGTGTTGTCCACCGCGGCCTTGATCGGTGGGGTGGTACTGCTGTTCATGTACGACACGACCGTGGGCCTGTGGGGGGCCGCGGCGGTGCTGGCGTTGATGCCGGTGATGCTGGTGATGGCGATCAAGATTTGGCCTCACACGCCCATTGCGCGGATGTTAACCTTGCGAAGTGGCCGGGCTTCGGACGGGTTGGAAACGGGTGACGAACCCAGCCAGGCCGGGCCGACGCCCACATCCGCCACCGCCATTGTCGGTGCCACGGGCAAGGCGATCACCGCCCTGCGGCCCATCGGCACCTGCCTCATCAACGGCAAGCGGGTCGACTGCTGGGCCGATGGCGCGATGATCGCGCCGGGCACGCCCGTGCGTGTCACCTTCGCTGACGGCATGCAAATCCGCGTGCAGGCCGACGACGCCGTTTAGCCTTACGCCTTGCGGCTGACGAACTTCACACCAACAACCCCGCCGGATTCTCCAGCATCCCCTTGAGCGTGTTGAGAAACGCTGCGGCCGAGGCTCCGTCCACCACGCGGTGATCGGCGCTGATGGTCAGGTTCATCTCCTGGCCGATGACGATCTGCCCGCCGCGTGCCACCGCCTTTTCCAGCGAAGCCCCCACGGCCAGAATGGCGCTCTGGGGCGGATTGATGATGGCGGTGAAATGCTCGACGCCGAACATGCCCAGGTTGCTGATGGTGAAGGTGCCGTCAGCCATTTCCTCAATCGACAGCCCAGCCTCGCGGGCCTTCTTGGCCAGTTTGCGGGTCTCGGCGCTGATGGCGCGCAGGCCCTTGTTCTGCACATCGCGCAGGGTGGGCACCACCAGCCCGCCGCCTTTTTCCTCCGGCAACGCCACGGCCACGCCGATGTTGACCGTCCCGTGCTGCTGGATGCCCGCCTCGCTCCATGAACTGTTGACCAGCGGGTGTTGGAGGATCGCCAGGGCGCAGCCACGGACGATGAAGTCGTTGACGCTGAGCTTGATGCCCTGGCTTTCGAGTTGGGTGTTGAGCGTTTGGCGCAGGGTCAGCAGCGGGTCCATGTTGACGCTGACGGTGACTTGGAAATGGGGGATGGTGGTCTTGGATTCCAGCAGGCGTCGTGCGATGGTCTTTCGCATGTTGGAGACGCTGATGGTGCGTGCTTCAAGCTTGCCGGCCAAGGGCGCTTCATGCGGGGAAGCAACGGATTTGGCTGCAATGGGTGTGACAGATTTGGCGGAAGCGTCGGAAGTCGCTTGCGGTTTCGCGCCCCGGCCCGCATCACTCTTTTCGCCACTCCCGGCCGTACCCCCGGTTTTGGCTTGAGCCTTCACGTGCCCCTTGCCTTCCGCGGCCGCGATGATGTCACGCTTGATGATCCGCCCGCCCGGCCCGCTGCCCTGAAGCTTGTCCACATCAACGTTCCTATCTTCCGCCAGCTTCCGCGCCAGCGGACTGATGCGAACCTTGCCCCCACCCCCGGATTCTTCCCCGGATTCTTCCTCTTCCACGGATTCCCCGGATTCATCGTCGTCCTCTTTTTCGCCGGTTTGGTTTTGCTTCTTAGCCTCGTCTTCTTCATCCCCCGCCGTGTCTTTCTTTTCTTCACTCCCACCCTTGCCGGCCCCGTCCCCCGCGCTGGCGGCGACTTCCTTGACGTCTTCGCCTTCCTCGGCCAAGACAAGAATCAAGGCTCCGACCGGCGCGGTGTCACCCTCGCCGACGAGTACCTTGGCCACAGTGCCGTCGTCGAAGCTCTGGAGTTCCATGGTTGCCTTGTCGGTTTCGACATCCGCCAAGAGGTCGCCGCTCTTAACACTGTCGCCTTCCTTGACCCGCCACTTGACGAGGGTGCCTTCCTGCATGGTGTCGCTGAGGCGGGGCATGGTGATTTCAATGGCCATGAACAAACTCCGTTGCGGGGGGTCAATAAGGATGGGTTAATCGTAGCACAGCGGAATCAAAACGTCGGTCGTTCAAGCCCACGCATGGGATGACTCCCAAGCCCACGGATCAAACCGCGGCTTTGGGCGGTTTGTTCCGTGGGATGTGGTTAATTATTTTCGGGGACGTGCATGGCATCCCGGGGTGATCCCACGCCAAGCCGTCGCGGCGACGGCATCCGTGGGCTTGGGAGTCCGCATCGGTGACTGGAACCATTCAAGAGAGAATCAGGTATTATTCCCTCCGCATCTGTGGCCGGATCACAACCCCCGGATCATAACCCCTTGCTTCGGAGTCTCATCATGCGGCACACATTTCTGACGACCTCCCTGCTCGCCTCGTTTGCGTTGATCGGGCCGGCATTGGCCGCGCCCGGTGATGCGCCAGTGGAAGTGGCCGCACCGGTGACCACGGCCGCGCCTGCCCCGGCCCCCGCCGCTAAGTCGGCGCGACCCGCCTACCAGACCCTGCGCTTCAACGAAAACTGGAGCAGCCTGGCCAACGCCCCCGCCGACGCCAAGGGCGACTTCTTCGACCCCATCAAATACATCCCCTTGAACGACGACGGCTCGATCTGGCTCTCCTTCGGCGGGCAAGAACGCATCCGCCTGGAATCGTGGAACGGCTTCAACTTCGGTGGCCCCGCCGGGGCTGATGACGATGACATCTTCCTCTTGAACCGCCTGCTGATTCATGCCGACCTGCACATCGGGCCGCATGTCCGCGTCTTTGCCCAAGGCAAGAGCGCCCTGTCCACCGACCGCGACCTCACCGGCGGGAAACGCACCCTTGATGTCGATGAACTCGACCTGCAAAACGGTTTCGTCGATCTCATGTTCCCCCTGGGCGACCACGGTGACATCACCCTCCGCGGCGGACGCCAAGAACTGCTCTTTGGCAAGCAACGTCTGGTCAGCCCCTTGGACTGGGCCAACACCCGGCGAACCTTCGACGGTTTCTCGGCCATCCTCAAAATCGGCGATGTGACCCTCACCCCCTTCTGGACCATGCCCGTGCCGGTGCAGAAGTACGAGTACAACGACTTTGACAGCGACACGCAGTTCTTCGGCGTCTATGGCAACATGGCGCTCAAGCCCATCCAAGGCGGCGTGGACCTCTACTACATGGGCCTGCTGCGGGACACGGCCGTCGGGGCCACGGTTTACAACGGCACCGTCGGCGATGAAGAGCGGCACACCTTGGGCGGTCGCATCTACGGCAAGATCGACACCTTCGAGAAACAGGCCTTGGATTACGATGTGGAGGCGGCGTATCAGTTGGGCGATGTGGGCGGGGCGGACATCAACGCTTGGATGCTCGGCTCGCAGGTGGGTTACAAGTTCGCCGGCGTGGACATGCAACCCCGGCTCTGGGCGGGCCTGGATTACGCCAGCGGCGACGATGGCGCGGGCGGCTCGGTGCAGACCTTCAACCAGCTTTACCCCTTGGGCCACGCGTACCTGGGCTGGATCGACCAGATCGGCCGGCAGAACATCATGGACCTTTCGACGGGTCTGAGCCTGGCACCGATGAAGAAGCTGTCGGTGGACATGAGCGGGCACTTCTTCTGGCGGGCTGATGATTCGGATGGTCTTTACAACGCCGGCGGGGTTCGCTACCGCGCCCCCGGAACGGGTCTGTCACGCGAAGTCGGGGCGGAGTTCGACCTGCTGGTGAAGTACCAGTTGGAGACGCACACCGAGATTTATCTTGGCTACAGCCACTTCTTCCCCGGCGCGTTTGTCAAGCAATCCGGCCCATCGCGTGACATCGACTTTCTCTACCTCATCCTGCAATACACGTTCTGATGTGTTGAACACGAAGACACGAAGACGCGAAGGATACAAAGACAGGAATGGTCAATCCGTTTGGTCTGGGTATTCTTCGTGTCTCTTCGTGTTTTCGTGTCTTCGTGTTCAATCACAAAAACTGCCAATCGCCGGTTTGCAGGGTGTAGATCCACAACAGGGCGTTGGTGATGCCGTGGGCCCAGACCACCGGGCCGAGGCCGAGTTTCGTGGAGTCTTGCGGGTCGGCCTTGCGGATGGCGCGGTTGGTGAACCAGAGCAGGCCGCAGTACGCCAGCCCGCAGAAAATCGCACCGGGCCAATCGCGGGGGATGTGGCTGATGGTGAAAAAGGCGGTGGAGACGGCCACGCCGAAGAAGGTGAGTTTGCCCAGCGGGTTGGCGAAAAACTCCTGTTCGAAAAGGCCGTGGTGGCGGTGGGCACGCCGGCCCAAATCCGTCTGCACCAGCCAATCGCCGATGATGGGCATGTCTTGGAGAATCTGCACCGCGCCGATGGCGGTGGGACGAAAGCGGTTGAAGCTGCGCAGGATCAGCGAGCGGATGAAGAGTTCTTCAAACAGCGGCACGATGATCGACATGCCCGCCAGTCGCAGCCACAGCGCGATCCAACCCACGGTCGGCCCCATCATGCGCGGATGGCGGAAGTCCACCGGCCCACCGGCCAGGGTGGTGGCGAAATGCGGCGCTTCCTTGCCCGCGTAGTCGATCATGCCCAGCGGCTGGCCTTGAAGGATGGCCTCGACGCGGACGCCGAGTTCCCCCGCCATCGCCCAGCCCAGCAGCACCCAGCCAACGCATACGCCGATGCCCACCACGACCGCCGACCAATGAAAAGTCAGCGTCAGTTCCGGCAGCAGTTTGCGGTAGCGCCACAGCATGTAGCCGACGCTGACACATTGGAACGTGTAGAGCGCCGGGTACGCGGCGGGCACGACCGGTCGCACGAAACCGATGATGAGCAGGAACACGCCGTAGAGGGCAAACGGCGTCACCCGTGGATGCCAGGGGTGGCGCGTCATCCACTCATCCACCGCGTTGGCGGGCACGAAGGATGAACGGGGGGGCGCAAGCGGGGTGGGGGTGGACGTTGTGGTCGAGGCCCCGGTAGGTTTTTCCGCGGAAGTTTGCATACGCCACTTTATATCGGCTCGATGGCGATCCGTCATCCCGGAGATTCCAATCCTCTTTTCGTACTTTTGACACTACGCGATTGAGGATTGCATGGATGCCGCCACAACCTCGACCCGCGCACCCTCGGCCGGGACGGTCAGTTTGGTGCCCGGCGTGTGCCAAGCCCACTTGACCATCGCCAAGGCCACGGCCCTTCCCAAAATGGGCGACACGGCCGAACTGGTGACCATGCCGACCTCGGCGACCTTGTCGCCCGTGGAGCTCACGACCGTGCCTGCCGTGGGCAGTCGATCATCAGGCAGCGTCAGCGCCACCAGTAATCGCTTGGGGTGGCCCAAACTCTTCATGCGGGCGACGATTTCCTGGCCCAAGTAGCAGCCTTTGGTGAAACTCACGGCCACGTCGAGCAGGCCCGTTTCGGCCGGGACGCAATCGGTGGTGAAGTCGATGTGGAACAACGGCGTGGCGGCCTCGATGCGGGCGGTGTTGAACGCCAGCCAGCCGATGGGTCGGCCACGCAGGGTTTCACGCCGTCGCGCCATCGCTTGGGCGGCACCTTGCGGATCATCCGTTGGGTCGGGGGCATCGACCTCAAACCCCGAAGCCATCAGCAGAGCCTCGTAAACTTTCCGTGGTGCCTCGGCATCCGGGGCATCCGGGGGAGTTGGCACAAAGACATGCAGCCCCGGCACGCCGCACTGATCCCGCCGACTGACGGTGCAGGCCACGCCCGCCAAGGTCAACACATGGTGCGTGCCCGGCGACTCGACGCAGGCGGCTACATCCTGCTGGGCAACCTTGGCCAGCAATGCTCCCGCCGCTGGCCCGTGCAAGGCCAAGGCGACACGCTTGTCGCTCCAGTCGGCGATTAAAACATCTTCGGTGAACAGTCGGGCTTCGAGCGACGCGATGACGGCCGGGATGTCGAAGCGATCCATTTCCAGCCAGGTGGATTGGTCGCCGTGGTGGACGATCATGTCGCTGACGATGCGGCCTTTTTCGTTGAGCAGAAACGCCCGCCGGGACTGCCCGCCGGCCATGGCGTTGATGTTCTGCGTCAGCAGGCGATGAAGAAAGTCCTTCACGTCTCCGCCCGTGAGCGAGACGATGCCGCGTTGGGGTTGATGCAGAATGCCCACCCGCTTGCGAATGGCGGCATACTCGGCCTCGTAAGCGCTGAAATCCTGAGCGATGCTCACCCCCCCCGTTCCCCCCGCACCCCCGGCATCCTCAGGCCCAAAGCCCATGAAAACCGCCCCGGCCCGTTGCTGCGACTCCCGCAAAGTCATGGCGTGATCCCTATTGAAAAAACGTGCGATTTCATCACTGTGAGTCATCCATAGTATCCCCCTTACAGCCGCAACGGGGACGTTGCGGCTAAAACCAAACACAAAATCTCAAGCCCACAGATGCCGTCGTCGCGACGGCTTCTGTGGGATGACCCGCGACTATCACAACGTCCCGCCGTTTCAATCGCGGTAGAATCGTTCCACACCATGCAAACCGACCGCGACATCCTTCGTCAACTGGCAAGCCAAGTCCGTGAACTGGCGGATCGGCCTGAAACGGCCCAACGCCGCAAACTGTGGCGCGACCACAACGCCATGCGTGGCTCGCAACCGCTGATTGTCTGCTTCCCCGAAGGCGCTTGGGATGAAGTGCTGAGTCTGAAGGACTGCCTCTGCCAAGACGCGCAACTGCGGCATTGGGAACTGGGGCTGCGGCGAACACTTCACGCCCAGAATCGCATCGCCGACGATCAGCCCGTCGAGCCGTTTTTCAACCTCAACTGGCGGGTCGATCAAAGCGACTACGGCGTGGACATTCCTTATACCCACGGCGACAACCGAGGCAGTTATGTTTGGGACCCGCCCATCAAAGACCTCCAGGCCGACTTCGCCAAACTCAAGCCACGTACCTTCAGCGTCGATCGCCAGGGAACCCAACGCGACCTGCAACGAGCGGACGAACTTTTCGGCGATCTGCTGCCGCCGCGATTGCGGGGCAACTTCTGGTGGACGGCCGGGCTGACGCACACCTTGGCTTACATGGTGGGCCTCGAGGGAATCATGTTCGCCATGATCGACGACCCTGAATCCGTGCATCAGCTCATGGCCTTTCTCCGCGATGACATGGCCAACCTGATGGACTTCGTCGAGCGTGAGAAACTGCTGACGCCGGGCGTTGAGGATGAATACGTGGGTTCAGGCGGACTGGCTTACAGCGATGAATTGCCGGCGGTTTCCAACTCCGCGGAAAGTCCCGCCGTGGGCATGCGCGACCGCTGGGGTTTCGCCGAGTCGCAAGAGACGGTGGGCATCTCGCCGGGCATGTTCGCCGACTTCGTTTTGCCCTATCAGTTGCCGCTGCTGGAACGCACGGGTTTGAATTGCTACGGCTGCTGCGAAGGGCTGGAGCACCGCATTGATTCGGTGTTGAGCCAAGTGCCCCGGCTGCGGCGCGTCTCGGTGGCGCCCAAGGCGGATCAAACCGTGCTGGCGGCGAAGCTGGATGGCAAGTACATCTACAGCCGCAAGGCCGACCCCGTGCCGGTCTGCGTGGAGTTCAGCGAGTCGGCTATCCGCGCCGACCTGCGGAAAACGCTTGACCTGGCCCGCGGCCAACCGCTGGAGATCATCCTCAAGGACACGCACACCGTTTGTCACGAACCTTGGCGTTTGGATCGCTGGGTGCAAATCGCGCGGGAGGAAGTGGCGCGCGGATGACACGGGTGTGGTTCACAAAAACCAAGCCCACGGATGCCTCGTGCTTCGACGAGGCTTCCGTGGGATGGATTGGATCAAGAAAGAAATCGCGCGTGGTCAATCAGCGACGGCGACGCAGGCCAAGGCTGGTCAGGCCCATGAGCGAGAGCAGGGCCGTGGCCATTTCCGGCACCGCGCCGCCGGGGGTGGGCGGGGTCGGGGGGCGATCCATCACGTGGAAGCCGCGGATGACATCGTTGCCGCAGCCCCAAGCCAGTTGGAAGTTAAAGCCATCGAGATCGCTGGGCACGGTGAAGGTGAACTCGGCGAACTTGGTGCCGCTTTCGCCAGCGTAGTCGTGGGTGTCCACGACGATGGGCGACGTGCCGCCGATGGCTAGGCCGCTGGTGACGAAAGCCGCGCCGCCGTTGCCGATTTGGCTCACGACGCTGGGGTAGTTGTAGTACGAGCCGCTCTTGACTTGCAGGCCCGAGGTGGTGATGCCATCGTAAAGCTGGCCGGCGTTGACGCCGTCGTGGTTCCGCGTCACCAGGCCCATGTCCCAGAGGGTGTCGCCGTCGGTGTCGAGCAGGAAGTCGCCCATGAAGTAGCCGTCGCGTTCAAAGAGGCTGCTGCTGACGAGCAGGATTTGCACGGTGTCGCCGACGTTGCGGATGTGGACTTCTTCCAGGTCGAACTTTTCGCCGGTGGTTCCGCCGGGGCTGGGAATGGCGCCGATGCCGGGGTAGGTGACCGCCGAGACGTTGTTGCCTCGGAAGGAGGAGATGCCGCCGGCGATTGAGGTGCCGTTGGCTTGGCTAAAGGGCGTGAGGTTGCCCCAGTCGGTGACTTGGCCGGCGGCATCGACGCTAAGCGCCATGGCCGGGGCGGCCAGGCCCAAGCCAAGAGCCGCAGCGAGCATCGTAAAGGTGTTGGCCCTGATCTGTGAGAACATCGTCGTTCCTTTCTCCCCCACCTTTGGGCGGGGCTGTGGTTGAAACCGCGATCGAGCGGTTTGTGTCGTGGCGTCGGGTTCCAGACCGACGTTTCCGACACGATGAGCTGCCCATCCGACGGATGGACAAGGAGAGGGAATGCGAACCCCGTGCCAGATTGCCGATTTGACCCCGCATGGCCCGCGCAAGGCTGTTGCGGCTCTAAAAAGCGGGTTTTCAGGGCGTTTGGGGGAATGGGGGGAGTTTGACGATTGGGGCGAATGATGTTGCCGACGAGAAACATCGCCAACGAAGTGTGGCGGGAAATCAACAGCCACTGGCCCCGTCAGAGCGTGAGACGTTGCATGTCTTCCCCGCCGTGACGATGACGACCAGACCCACAAACACCACGGTCAACATCGGCGGCAACCACAGGCCCAGGGTTCGTGCCACCGGCCGCAATGTCTCGGGCAGGATCGCCAGACAGAGAATCAGCCCCACCACCGCCCAGCCCGCCCGTGATCGCATGTCTTGCAACAACGTCACGGCCACCATGCTCAAGGCCGGGGCGAGAATGATGTAGCTGTTGAGTTCGTTCATGGGGTTGAAGAGCATCAGATACGACGTGGCAATCGCCAGCAACGCGGCATGGCGCAGCGGAGGGGCGAGGCGGCGCACGACAAGCAGGACAAACGCCGCCGCCGCCAGCGCGGTGGCCAGGCTCAACACATTCATCGTGGTGCGACTCAAGGGCGTGGCGAACTCGCGGAAGATGCCGTTGAGATCGGCAAAGCGATGCTCGGTGACCGCGGCACAAGAACGCAGATTCGCCCACGCCGCTTGATACTGGCTTTGCACATACCACGTCGGGCCCAAGGCAAACGGCAACAGCACGAGCAGGGGCAGGCCGTAGAGCAGGCGACGAATCAGTCGCGGCTCAATGAGCGGCGCTAACAACAGCAGCACCAGCCCCAAGGGTTTGATCGCCACCGCCAAGAGCAGACACACCGTGCAGGGCAATAGTTTTCGTTGCGCCAGGAAGAGAACGCTTTGGAATGTGACGGCCGCGAAGAGGGCGTTTGCCTGGCCGTTGCGCAGGGCTTGGAGGCACAGGCCGATGGTCAGGAGTGAGCCCAGGAAGAAGGCCGTGCCCCGTCGTCGCGGGTCGATCATGCCCGCCATCTGCCAAACGCCCGCCCCCAGCCACGCCCCGGCCAGCGTGCGCCACAGCACATCGCCCCAAGGCACGCTCAGCCAGGCGAAGGGTGTGAACACCAGCGCGAAATGCGGCAGATAATTGAAGCCCAGCGGGCCGGTGTAAAGGCTGCTTTGGCTCCACCAATCCAGGACCGCCTCGTGGTAGAGCGGCGTGACCGTCCGCTTGCCGGGATCCTGCATGACCACCCAGGCGATGCCCAACAGCGGCACCAGCCAGACCAGCACGCCCAGGGCCGTGTGCAGCCGTTGCAGGCCGCGACCGGGCGCAT
>JBBRGB010000094.1:0-12404 GCA_038241095.1 Phycisphaerales bacterium | reverse complement strand
TCACATGCTCAGGCATCTCCTGAGGCCAACATCGCCGATTAGAGCGGGAGATTCCGCGTGACCCAACTGGCTTGTCAGGCACGATGGCTCAAATTGGCCCGCGACGGTCGCGGGCCGGAAGCCAACCGGGAAATGTCGGTTGATCTGTTCTGGCGACATAAGTGACCTCCATGTCAGGAGGCCTCATCGGCAAAAGAGGGTGAAATCCTTGAGCTGGGGGTGCGCTGTAGTGCTATGATGCCCTCTATATGAACGCAGCGCCCCGAATTATCGTCGGCATCATTACCAACTCCCCCCATCGAGGGTAGGCGGCCGGCGTTGTAGAGTCACTTGCGACCAAACACCATAAGCCCCGCCCTCCAAGGCGGGGCTTTCGCTTGATGTCCCATCGCCACGTTAAACTCATCCCTGAAAGAACAGCCACCATGAGCCAACCCACTCCCAATCGCCGCGTTGAAATCTACGACACCACCTTGCGCGACGGCTCGCAGGGCGAAGGGGTCGCCTTCTCGCTCTTGGACAAGCTCAAGATCACCGAGCATCTCGATGCCTTGGGCGTCGATTACATTGAGGGCGGTTTCCCCGCCTCCAACCCCAAGGACGCGGCCTATTTCGCGCAGGTGTCGAACCTCAAACTCAAGCGCGCCAAGGTCTGCGCCTTTGGCATGACGCGGCGCAAGGGCGTCAAGCCCGAAGACGACGGGGGCTTGCGGGCCTTGGTCGAAGCGGGCACGCCCGCCATCACCATCGTGGGCAAGACGTGGGACCTGCACGTCGATGAAATCTTGCACGTTACGCGGGAGGAGAATCTGGCGATGATCCGCGAGTCGCTGGCGTTTTGTGCCGCGGTGGGGCGGACGGTCTTTTACGATGCCGAGCATTTATTCGATGGCTACCGCGCCAATGCTGAGTATGCCTTGGCGACACTGCGGGCGGCGGTCGAGGGTGGGGCGCAACGGCTGGTGCTCTGCGACACCAACGGCGGGTCGCTGCCGGAGTTCGTCAATCAAGCCGTCGGTGAAGTGCGGCAGGTCCTAGGCGAGGATGTTCAACTCGGCATCCATCCCCACAACGACGGCGGCCTTGCCGTGGCCAACGCACTGGCGGCGATACGCGCCGGCTGCGTGCAAGTCCAAGGCACCATCAACGGCCTGGGCGAACGCTGCGGCAACGTCGATCTGACCACCGTCATCGCCAATCTCAAACTCAAGATGAACCTCGACTGCCTCATCGACGGGTCGTTGGAGCGGCTGACGCAGACGAGCCGCTTTGTCTATGAAATCGCCAACCTCAATCTTTGGCGGGGTCAGCCGTTTGTTGGCGCTAGTGCTTTTGCCCATAAGGGCGGCATGCACGTTCACGCCGTCAACCAACTGGCGCGGAGCTACGAGCACGTCCAGCCCGAAAGCGTCGGTAACGCCCGGCGGGTACTGGTGAGCGAATTGGCCGGGGCCAGCAACGTCATCGCCATGCTGGGAGCCAAGTTCAACATCGCCGGCGACAAGGAACTGCAACGGCGGGTGGTGGCCCGGGTGGCGGAGTTGGAGCATCAGGGTTACCAGTTTGAAAACGCCGTCGCCAGCTTCGAGTTGCTGATGCACGAGATGATGGGCACCCGGCCGACGTTCTGGAAGCTAGGGCATTACCGTTGCGTGATTGTCAAGCGCGACGGAGAGGAGGCGACGACCGAGGCCAGCGTGAAGCTGACGGTCGGCGAAGAGACGCGGCATGAGGTGGCTGAGGGCGACGGCCCGGTCAACGCCTTGGACGGCGCGTTGCGCAAGTGTCTGATGCCGCATTACCCGGCCATCGCGCATCTGCATTTGCGGGACTACAAGGTGCGGGTGGTCAACGCCACGGCCGAGTCGGCGGCGAAGGTGCGGGTGCTCATCGAGTTTGCCGTGGCCGATGCCCCGGTGGAACCCGGCCTGCACGCCCCGGCGGCGTCCACACCGGTCGCCACTACTTCCGGGGGCACGGCCCCGCAGCGCCACTTCGCCACCATCGGCGTTAGTGAAAACATCGTCCAAGCTTCTTGGCAGGCGCTGACCGATGCCATGGCGCATCACCTGATTGAAGAAAGCCATTGAAGTCGATTTGGGGAATCTTCCTTCTGGTGCCACGCAGCATCACGCTTCGGGTGCTGTGTGTCCGGGGAGATCACGTGCGAGGTCGAAGTCATGCTTGGCACCAATCCAACCGCGGTACGCATTTCCCAAGATCCGAGCGGCGGACTCACATGGTGAATCGGCACGCAGCACCCTGTCGGGATGCTGTGTGGCACCCTGTCTCGGAATATGCGAGGCAGCCATAACTTCCGACAGACAAGCCTTTTGAACTCGCTTGCGTCTTGAACCGTAGGCTTGAATCGGGGATACTGCGTCCGTTGCCGGGGCGATCATGGGGCGGGGTCATTTGACAGCGCCAATTCATACCCGGCGGGGAATGGTTCGATATAGGGTCAGGGTGGCGTCGTGCCCGCGAGGGCAGGCCTCCCGATTGATCCCGGCCAGGGAGGCTCGTTGCATGGGGACGGACACAACCAACACGCGGCCCAAACCGGCGCATCTGGCGCTGGTGGTGCCGGCGCTCAACGAAGAAGACGCCATCGCCGGCACCCTTCGCCGCTGTCTCAAAGCCCGCGACAGCGTGCTGGCGCAGACGCCACTGAAGACAGTGTCGGTGGTCTTTGTCAACGACGGCTGCACCGACCGCACCCAGGAAATCGTCGATCAACCCGAGTTTTCCGAGGTGGTGAAGGTCAACTACGGCCGCAACCGTGGTTACGGCGCGGCGATCAAGGCCGGCTGGCAGGCCACCGAGGCCGACCTCGTGGGCTTCATCGACGGCGACGGCACCTGCGACCCGGAGTTCTGCGTTGATCTGGTCAACCGCCTAGTCGTCGAAGAGGCCGATGTGGTGCTGGCCGGGCGGCTCAACCCTGACACGCAGATGCCCTTTATCCGCAAGCTGGGCAACCGCATTTTCGCGGCTCTTTTAGGCGTTGTTTCGGGCCAGATGAACATCACCGACACCGCTTCGGGCTTCCGCATCATTCGCCGCGACAGTCTGCGGCTGATGAGTCCGCTGCCCGACGGTTTGCACTTCACGCCGGCCATGAGTTGCATCTGCCTGCTGGATCCGCGACTGAAAATCGAGGAAGTCCACGGCATGCTCTACAAGGAGCGCGAAGGCCGCAGCAAGCTCAGCGTCATCAAGGACGGCTTTCGTTTTCTCTGGACAATTGTTTTCTCGGCCTGCTGTTATTCGCCCATCAAGGTGATGCTGGCGTTGGCGGTCATGGCGTTGCTCTCGGCGGGGCTGGTCGGCACGGGGATCACTTTGTGGACGGGGGCCGCGTTTGTGCCGCTGTTAATGATGCTGGCGGCGGGGCTGGCGGCGGCCTTGCTGGTGGGAACCGGGGCCGTGGCGCATCAGCTTAATTATCTGCTCATCGGACCGCGACGAACGGTGGGGCCGGTCGAGCGACTGTTGCAACGGTTGCTGGACCACGTGCCGTTGATTTTGGGCGGTGGGGCGGTGGCGGCGGTGTCGGCCTTGGCCTTGGCCGGCAGCGCTTGGATGCGTGTGCCCTATGGCCAGACGGGGCTGATGCTGCGACTGCTCTTGATTTTCACGGCCGTGCTAGGCACGGGGGCCATGCTCTTGGGCGTGCTCTTGCGGATCATCTGGGCGGTAAGTCAGAAGCAACAGGCGATGCTGCGGGACGAGTTCGCCATCCATCACACCGACTCGCCAACGGAGGCATCGAAATCATCCAGCGCCGGTCGCCAACTGCCGGCCATGCGCGGCAATCTGCCTCCACGCGCCGCGGCCTCGCCGATGCACTCCGCTTTGGGAACCACGCACTAATTGCATTGACCAAAACCCTTCGTGGGATCGAAATACTCATGCCCGACAAACCCGTTCACATTCTCGGCTTCAACTGTTTTGCCCATGATGCCGCCGCGTCCATCGTGCGCAACGGCGAGCACTTGGGCCTGGTTGAAGAGGAGCGTTTTCTTCGCCGCAAGCACGTGGGCGATTTCCCCCGCCACAGCATCCAGTGGTGCTGCGACATCGCGGGCATCACGCCGGCCGAGTTGGATCACATCGTCTTTTACTGGGACCCCAAACTGGCGCGGTTTGAGCGGGCCATGCACCTGCTCAAATACTTTCCCCGCAGCTTGGAACTGGTGAAAAACCGTTGGGGTAAAGAGGCCCCGATGAAGCGTTTGAAGCAGACGTTGGCCACGGAAATGGGCGTCGATTTCCGCAAGACGAAAATGCACTTCGCCGAGCATCACCTTTGTCATGCCGCCAGTTCGTTTCTCACCAGCAAGTTCGACAAGTCCGCGATTCTGACGATCGATGCCGCGGGGGAGTGGAACTGCACTTGGTTGGGCGTGGGCGAAGGGCTGGACATGAAGTGCTTAAAGACCCAGAGCTTCCCCAACTCGTTGGGGCTGGTCTATGGCGCGGTGACGGAGTTCCTGGGCTACAAGTTCGCCAGCGGCGAAGGCAAGGTCATGGGCCTGGCGCCCTATGGCGATCCCGACCGTTATCTCAAGGTTTTTCAGGACATTGTCAAGATTAAGCCCGATGGCGAATATGAAGTCGATCTGTCGTATTTCACCTATCACTATCGTGGGCGGCCGCACTGGTTTAGCCAGAAGTTCTTTGACGCTTTTGGCAAGCAGTACACGGATGAAACGTCCAAGGAGCCGGATCAGCGGGCGATGGACATTGCCGCCGGCGTACAGAAGCAGACGGAGGAAGTGGGCCTGCACATGGCACGCTGGCTGCGGGAGAAGTCGGGTAGCAACCGCGTCTGCCTGGCGGGCGGGGTGTGTCTCAACTCGGTGATGAACGGGCGCATTTTGTTGGAAGGCGTGTTTGACGAAGTGGTGGTGCAGCCCGCCGCCAACGACGCCGGCACGGCAATGGGCGGCTGCTACTGGCTGTGGAACACCGTCATGCGCCAGCCACGCACCTACCACTTCGACCACGCCTACTTCGGCCCGTGGATCGAAGATTCGCAATACGAAAAAGCCATCGCCAAACTGGTCGGCCCCAAGGACAAGGTGGACTGCAAGAAGATCGACAACGCCCCTGAAACCGCCGCCAAGATGCTTGCCGAGGGAAAAATCGTCGGCTGGTTCCAGGACCGCATGGAAATGGGCCCTCGCGCGCTGGGCAACCGCTCGATCATCTGCGACCCGCGCAGCGATGAGGCCAAGGACTTGCTCAACGCCCGCGTCAAGTTCCGCGAGGCCTTCCGCCCATTCGCCCCCAGCGTGCTGGAGGACAAGACCGGCGAATGGTTCAACAGCAACTATCCGTCGCCCTACATGATCCTGGTGTACGACGTGCTGCCCGATAAGCGCAAGCTCGTGCCGGCCATTACGCACGTCGATGGCACCGGCCGGGTGCAGAGCGTCAGCAAGAAGCACAACCCGCGTTACTACCGGCTCATTGAGGAGTTCGGGCGCATCACCGGTGTGCCGATGGTGCTCAACACCAGCTTCAACATCCGCGGCGAGCCTATCGTTCACCAACCCGAACAGGCCATCGAGTGCTTTTTGAAGACGGGCATGGACGCGCTGTTCCTAGGCGATTACATGCTCACCAAGCGCACCGCCTCGGCGGCCAAGGAAATGTCACCCGATCAACTCGTCGCCGCCCACGCCACCGCCGCCGCGATGGACAACGACATGGATTAACCCCCGGTCGCCCCGTTTAGCCGCGTAGCGCAACAACCACCCCACGCCAAAAAACTAACCAAACCCACCCATCACCCCATCGCAGAAATAAAAGAGGAACGCACCATGGTCGATGTCCTGATCGTTAATCCCCCCAGTCCCGACGGCCACATTTACATCCGCGACATGTGTCGTTGGGGCCGCAAGAGCCGCGAGAAAATGATTTGGCCGCAAAGCTCGCTGGCCTACCTCGCCGCCGTCGTCCCCGATGACATGACCGTGCGCATCATCGACGCCATCGCCGAGGAAATGTCGCCCGAAGCCTTCAAGGCGGAGATCGACAAAGAGCAGCCCAAGTTTTACGTCAGCTACATCACCGGAACCACCTTCGCTATGGACGCCAAGGGCGTGCAGTGGGGCAAGGCCGTCGGCGCGACGACCGTCGCCGTGGGCACCCACGTCTCGGCCGTGCCGCAGAACACCTTGGAACTCGTGCCGGAGCTCGACTACGTAGTCCGCCACGAACCGGAGATGACTTTCCGCGACATCATTACCCACACTCTGGAAAAACGCGACCCGCACGACATCCTGGGCGTGGCCTATCGCCGCGATGGCAAGACCATGCTTTCGCCCGACCGGCCGCTGCTCGAATCGCTCGATGAACTGCCCATCCCCAAGCAGCACCTGTTGCCACTCGACAAATACAAGATGCCCTTCCTAGGCTCGCGCTACGTCTGGGTGCTCACCAATCGTGGCTGCCCGTACTCCTGCACCTATTGCTTTGAGGGCGTGGTCTGGGGCAAGAGCGTGCGCTATCGCTCCGCGGCGAGCATCTACAAGGAACTCGAATATCTCGCGGAACACGACGTTCGCAATGTGCTTTTCCTGGCGGATTTGTTCACCTACGACAAGAAGGGCGTCAACGAACTCTGCGACATGATCATCGACCGTGGGTTGAAAATCCGCTGGACCTGCAACAGCCGCGTGGACACCATCGACGAGCAACAGCTCATCAAAATGAAGAAGGCCGGTTGCTGGCTGGTGGCCTTCGGCATCGAAAGCGGTTCGCAGAAGATTCTCGACAACGTCAAGAAAGACGCCAAGGTCGAAACCGCCCGCAGCACCATCGAAATGTGCCACCGCAACGGCGTGAAAACCTGGGGCTATTTCATCATCGGCCTGCCCGGTGAAAACAAGCAGACCGTGCGCGAGACGATCAACTTCGCCAAGAGCATCCCCCTGGACATCGCGCTGTTCCACGTCGCCATGCCTTACGCCGGCACCGAGTTCTACTTCCAGTCCGTCGCCAACGGCTGGCTCAACACCAACGACTGGAAACACTTCGACATGAACGACTCCTCGGTGGTGGAGTACGACGACTTCACCTCTGCGGAGATTCTCAAGGCCACCAAGCAGGCCTTCCGCGAGTTCTACTTCCGCCCCACGCAGGCCTGGCGCTTGTTCAAGATGATGGCCGGCACCGGCGACTTCGGCATGGTCTGGAGCGTGGCCAAAAACTTCCTGTCGTGGATCTACTCCAAGAAGGAAGACCGCGTGGTGCCCAAGACTTTGGCCGGTGCCCCGGAGTTGACCAAGACCATCGACCCCAACGACGCCCGCAAGGCCCTGCACAGCCTGCCGGTGATGGAGGCCCCGCGCACCGACGCCAGCACCGCCAAGGTGCGGCACACGGGTGTAAAGGAAGCCGCCAAGCGCGCCGCCGTGGGGGCGTGAAGCACGCAAAGAATGCCGTGATCGGAAAAATATTTAGCCCCCGGCGGCTCCGAGCCGGGGGCCACGGTGACGCTGCAAACTTTCCAGCGCCGTGCCTTTCCACCCCGCGCCATCACCAACCAATCGGCAATGCCCCTGTGACGCGGGGTGTAATGTTTGCCGCCCGTAAGTCGTGCGACGCCTTCGGCCCCCGGCTCAGGGCCGCCGGGGGCTAAATATTTAGCGTGTTCCCTGCCGCGAAACTGTGGGCGGGCCGATTCTTGGTTGTAGAATGTGGGTATGCCTGCGCGCGGCCCCCATCAGCATCAGTCCACACACGCATCGCCACCCCGGCGCTGCGTGGTGCTGGTACCCGCTGGCCGACCGCTGCCGGCACCGTTGCTCGCGGGACTGAAAAAGCGTGGCATGGCGGTGCGAATCGCCGGCGATGCCCCGGCCGTCATGGCGGAATTGGCGCTTCACTCCGGGGGTGGGGGCGGTTTCGGGGGGGGGGCGGTGGTCATCATTCATCAGCCCCAGGAATTGCCCGCCGCCCAGGAACTTCGCCGGGCCATCGTGAAGCATTACCCAGCCTCCGTCATCTGGCAATCAGTCTCCGACATCGCTGGCCAATCGTCGCGCCTCACCCGCTTCGAGGCCAACATCCAGCGCGTGCCACGATCAACCCCACGCCCTGAAACTCCCCCGGCTTCACCATCGCCTAGTCCAATAACCCCCCCAGATATGCCCCCGGAAATCCTCCCGGCCAAGCCTGCAACACAATCACGGCGCGACCTTGACCGCGATGGCGTGCGTACTGAAAAGCACTGCGAGCCACTGGTCAGCCCCGAGGAAATGGCCATGCTCTTGGGTGGCGATTTCTCATCCCGCCGCAACGGAAACGACGACGGTCTCTAAAACAGGATTCAAGGAAACCCACGTGGTTCAAGGCGGCACAACAACTTCACCCCCGGCCCCCCCGGAAGTCCCGGACGCGCAAACAGCTTCGGCCGCGACCGTCGCCTCCGCCGGTTCCAACGGCAACGGTCGCATCATCGTCGTCGCTGGCGACGCCGCCTTGAACGCCATGCTCCAACGCCTCGCACCCCACGCCAAGGTCGAAGCCCAAAGCGGCTACCTCATGGCCTTGGGCGACATCGGCACCGGCTCGCAGCCCGCCGCGGTGGTGGGGCGGCTGTCAGCCATCGACGATCCCCAAGCCACCGGGCGCGGTCTGCGACGCTTGGCACCCCAAGCTCAACTCGTCGCCATCACCCCCGCCGGCGACGACGCCAAAACCCGCGACATGCTCCGCGCCGGTTTCGATGAAGTCTTGGTCGAGCCAATCGCCGCCGATGCCCTGGCCCGCGCGCTGTTGTTGCCCCCGCCCGCCAAGCCCGTCGAACCGCCCACAACCACCCACTCGCCATTCGCGTCCTCGCCCGCCTCGCCCGGCAGCCTCATCGACGAGCAACTCGCATCCCAACAGGTCTTCGAGCAACTCCTCTTGGCGCAGCGGGCCGACGCCAAAATCCCGCCCGACCCCCTCGCGCAGCGTTCGGACGCGGACTTGGGCGATGTGGACTTGGTGCAACACCTGATTCACAAACGCGCCGGCTTCGTCGAACTGGTCATGCGACTCCTGCGCGACCGGGCCGAGCTTGGCAAAGTTCGCTTCATCGCTCAAACCCAAGACGCCCCCATCGACCCCACCAGCGCGGCCCAAACCGCGGTCGCCTTCCAAGGCCATCACTTTGGTCGCCTGCTCGCAGCCCCCCACACCGACACGGGCCAACTCACGAACTGGGCCGCGTGGCTGGCGCCTTGGCTGGCCTTGCACGCCCAGCTTGACGGCCTGTGGGACTTGGCGCTCAAGGACGAACTCACCGGTGTCTGGAACCGCCGCTTCTTCTTCCGCTTCCTAGCCACCATCCTCCAACGCGCCACCGACGAGCGTTTCCGCGTGACCCTCATGGTCTTCGACATCGACGACTTCAAGGGCTACAACGACCGCTACGGCCACGCCGCCGGCGATGAAATCCTCCGCCAGGCCGGGGTGTTGATGCGCTCCGTGGTGCGTGGGCAGGACGTGGTGGCGCGGATCGGCGGCGATGAGTTCGCCGTGATCTTCTGGGACGCCGAGGGGCCTCGCCGACCCAACAGCCAGCACCCCCACGATGTCCGCAAGGCAGCCGAACGCTTCCAGAAAGCCATCTGCACTCACCGCTTCCCCAAGCTCCTGGAAGAAGCCCGCGGCACGCTGACCATCTCCGGCGGCCTGGCGAGCTTCCCCTGGGATGGCCGCACACCCGAAGACCTGCTCCGCCAAGCCGACGAAGCCGCCATGCAATCCAAACAACAAGGCAAAAACGCCCTGACCTTCGGCCCCGGTGCTCAACGAGCCTGCCAACTCGACGCCCAAGGCGAGGAGTAACGCCCACACCGGCGGCTACCCGATACGCAAATATTTAGCCCCCGGCGGCTCGGAGCCGGGGGCCACGGGTAATGCCCAAATAACAGGCGTCCCCCGTTCCACCCCTGTCGAGTGTAAAGAAGCGTTCCGTTTCGCGGTGCGGGGTGAAACGTGTACGGGCTGTGATTTCAACGACCCACCCGGCCCCCGGCTCCGAGCCGCCGGGGGCTAAATATCGGCAAATATGGGGCTATTTGAAGTCCTTTTACCTCCCCGCACCTGAATCCAACCCCGCCTGCCGCCACAGGCGATCCATGACATCGGCGACTTCCTTGGCGGCGGCTTCGGGGTTCTCAGCGGCGATGGCGTTTAGCCGTTTGCTGAACGGCTCCGGCGTGATCGGCCCGTCGTAGCCCAGGTCGTTGAGCTTTCGCAGGAACCCGGCCAAGTCGATCACGCCGGTCTCCAGCGGCACGCGGCGATCCAAATCCTCGTACTCATCCATGCCCAGCCCTTCGGGGGCGTCGGCGATGTGCACATTCACCACGGCCCGCGGCGGCAGCGTGTCGAGAATCGCCAACGCATCGCCGGAGGTGTACAGATGCCAAGCGTCCAGCAGCAGGCCGACGTTGCCGGTGCCGATGCGTTGCGCCAGTTGCATCTGCGTACTGACATTGTGAACGAAGGTGTGGCGTTTGCCCTGGCGAAGTTTGCGCGGGCCCATGAACTCCATGCCGAAGTCGATGTCGTGAGCCGCGAGAATCGCCGTCAGCGGCCGCAACCGTCGGGCGTGCCACTCCAGGTTTTCCTGGTAATCGAGCTTTTCGGACGTCGAGCTGAAATAGGTTGACGATCGGGTGCAGCCCAGCTCCCGGCTGATCTCGGCGAACCGCGGCACTTCGGCGATCAGGCCCCGCCATTCCGCATCGCTTTTCTTCCATTCGTTGGGCATGATCCAGTTGCCGGCCCGCAAGCCGCTCTCTTGGAACAGCGACCGGCAATGGTCGATGCCCTTGTCGTCGACCAGTTGCCTCATTTCGCGGATGTTGATGTCCACGCCGCCGAAGTTCATCCGCTTGGCCAGGGCGATTGCTTCATGGGGCGGAAGGTTGTGAATGCCGATCATGCCGGGAAACAGGTTCTTGAACATGGCGTGTTTTCCAAGGGGGTTGGGGGAAGTCGTTTATCAGTAATGGGCCGCGCACGCAGTAAGCGGTCTTTTCCTACGGTTGACCACGTGATTCACCCGCTCCCTCACAGTCGCGGCTCGCAAAGTGGTATTGATCTCGATACGTGCGTTTGCCCTGATCAACCGTTGGCGAACACCAGGCGCTCACGCTTCGCGCAGGGCAGTTCCACGCGGCAACCGGAGTCCATGCTGTCGATGCCGGCGAACGCCAGTTCGTTAATCGGGTGCCACTTTGCGTCCGTGCAGTCGGGCAACGGCCCGCCATCGAGATAATCGGCGATCTGCTGATAGGCATTCGTAAACGGGCTGACGCCGGCGGCGATTCCCAGTTCCTCGACCGACGTAAGCTCCTTACCCACCCGCACCACGGGCGACGTGTACATGCCACTGCGAACAAACCCGTTTTCCCCATGCACATCGCAGTAGAACACGCCATGCTCGCCCGCCCGCCCGTGCAGCACGCCGGTGACGCCGTTGGCGTATTCGACCACCGCGAGGTTCATCGTCGGATCGGGTTCGTAACCCTCCGGCGCTTCACCGGTCTTTTCCCCGCGAGCATAGACCGCCACCGGCTCGTAACCGGCAAACTGGCTCATCGCGTCCAAACCGTGACACGAAGCCGACAGGTACGCCGGGTCGCTGTAGCCGATGACGCGCTGCACCTTGCCGATCAATCCCTCGGCCACGAGCTTCGCAAGCCGCAGATTCACCGGCGACCAGTGACGCGAGTAGCTCACCGTGATGGCAATGCCAGCCGCCTTCGCTGCGGCAACCATCTCATCGGCCTGCGCCAGCGAACAGGTCGGCGGCTTCTCCAAAAAGATGTGCCGAGGCCCGGCTGCAATGATCCGCTTCATCAACTCAAAGTGTTGCGGCCCACGCACGCAGAGGCTCACGATGTCGCACGGCTGGGCCTCCCACAACGCCTCAAAGCCGCTGTAAACGCCGTAGTCACCCATCGCCTGGCCCCATTTCTCCGCATAGCGGGCGACGCTTTGCTCCACAGGGTCCGCCACCGCCGCCAAGGCCACCCGCGGGCAGTTGAGAAGACCGGTCGAATGGCAATAGGAAGCCGGATCACCCGGCTTGCCGTAACCGGCGGCGACCCGGCCCAGGCCGATCAGGGCCACCGAGTAAACAGGCGTCGAGGCGGAAGATTTCAAAGAAGGCGAAGCACCCATCAGTCGGATTCCTTTTTGTCGGGATGCGGTTGGGACACGATTGGGTCACGGCAAAAGCCCGTGTAATTGTGTGGCGTCTTGCCCCGCGTCCGTCCGATGATAACGGTAGGATGAAGACCGGGCAACCAATTGCCCAAGCCCCGGTCGGTCCCCGCGCCTCCCCCCTTTCTTCCCCGGCCACGCCCTTCCCCGCGACGCCTTGCAGT
>JBBRGB010000093.1:0-12451 GCA_038241095.1 Phycisphaerales bacterium | reverse complement strand
GGACGCCCGACTGAGGGCTTACGCCCTTCGGCTCTGCTGTTGCGCCCTTCGGCTCCGACGGCGAGGCCAGCGACAACAACTCCAACGCGACGCTTACGGCAACGGGTGTCGCTTGCGCCTCGGCGGCTTGGTCAGGTTCGGAACATTGCGATTGCATGGCGGTCTTTCCGCGCATCGTGGCGCTGTGGGAGCCATGTGCTCATATCGGCCATTTCATTGCATCGTGTGAACGCACGTTTGAGCCGCGCACGAAGTAAGCGGTTGCCTTGCATACAGAGCCGCGCACGGAGTAAGCGGATTCTTTCTGTCCCGTGGCATGAATCCCCGATCATCCGCTTACTTCGTGCGCGGCTCTTTTTTGGCAGCGCCCGACTCACGCGGCCACGGCGGTGGCCCTGGCCTTGTCCAAGGTCAGCGTGAGCTTTTCGATCAGCAGCTCCGGCGTGAAGGGTTTGACCACGTAGTTGTTGACCCCGGCCTTGAGCGCATCAATGACGCGGTGCTTCTCGGCCTCGGTGGTGCACATCACCATCGGCGTGGTCTTGTCCTTTTGCCGCAGACGCTGCACCAGCGTCAGGCCATCCATGTTGGGCATGTTCCAATCGACGAGGATCAAGTCGAAAGTCGCGCCGGCGGCGACCATCGTCAAGGCCTCGATGCCGTCGCCGGCCTCCTCAAACTCCACGCCCTGCATGGAGCCGAGGATTTTCTTCTGAATGTTGCGCATGGTGCGCGAGTCATCGACAAGCAAAATTTTCATGAGTGGGTTCCAATATCCGGGGTTGATCATTTCAATGAACACGAAGACACGAAGTCACGAAGGAAGGCTAAGAAATCATGTTCTGAATTATTTGATTTCATCAGCGTTTATCCGCGTTTATCAGCGGTTACTGCTTTCCCATCGCACGGAGGAGCCTGACGGCCCCCGCTTAATAGGGCGGGTCATTCCATCCCCACCACTTGCTTGATGCTTACCTCAATGGCGATCTCACCGACCTCCGTGTGGCAGGGGATCACCACGCAGGGCACGTCGCGCAGGCGGGCGACGGTGTGGCCGCGACCGATGATCACGCTGGGGCAGGTGATCGACGCCCGGCCACCCAGATCCTTCTTGGCGTTGCCGGCGATCATGTTGGCCAACTCGCCCACGGCGTCGGCGAAGTCCGGGTCGGACAGCGCGATGGCGTTGCCGGCGAAGGCCTCGACGATCTTCAACGCGGCCTGGGTCTGAAAGCTGATGACCACCGAGCCTTCGACCGCGCCGGAGAAACCGACGATGCCCGACACGTCGTAGCACGGCGCTGGCTCGGCCTTGAGCGACGGCGAACCCACGGTGGTCGTCAGCCCGACCATCGTGGAGAAAACGCTGCGCACGGAGTTGACGAAAGAGATCACAAACTTGGGATTAAACGGCGGGGCTTGTTGCACGGCGGGCATGGGAGCTCCTTTTTCACGCCACTTGGGCGTTGGGGTTGGTGGTGGGAACGAGTGTCGGCGTCAGCCGCGCCAGGCGCAGGGCGGCGGCGGCGATGTCGGTCAGGGGCAGAATGTATTCCGCGGCCTGGAGTTTGATGGCCTCGGCGGGCATGCCAAAAACAATGCAGGTGGCCTCATCCTGGGCGATGGTGCGCGCCCCGGCTTGGCGCATTCGCAAGAGACCGCCCGCGCCGTCAGCGCCCATGCCGGTGAGGATCGCGCCGACGGCGTTAGCGCCGGCGACCCGCGCCACGGAGTCGAAAAGCACATCGACACTCGGCCGCTGATGATGCACCTGCGGGCCGTCGTTGAGCTGCGCGATGTAACTGGCGCCGCTGCGGCGAAGGGTCATGTGTTGATCGCCCGGCGCGATGAGCACCCTTCCCGGCGCGACGATGTCGCCATGCGTCGCTTCGTGAACATGCACTTGGCACATGGCGTCGAGCCGCTGGGCGAAAGAGGCGGTGAACTTGGCGGGCATGTGTTGCACGATGAGCACGGGCGGCGAGCTTGGAGGCAGGCGGGTGAGCACTTCGGTCAAGGCTTGGACCCCGCCGGTCGAAGCGCCGATGGCGATGATGCGCTGCGTGGTGACGCTGAGGCTCGTTGCGGCTTGTGTGAACGAGGCGCTCTTGCGCGGGCCGACGGGTTGGCCTTGCGATTGCGATGCGGAGCGCTCGGCGATGACGTGAACGCTCGACACGGCCGCGAGCTTGACCTTCTCGATCAACACCCGGCCCATGTCGGCGAGGCAGAACGACGAGTCGCCCTTGCAGACCACGTCCACCGCGCCGGCGGCCATGGCGTCGATGGCCGTCTGCGTGCCCTGGCCAGTCAGCGAACTCAGCACGATCACCGGGAGTGGGTGGCTGGCCATGAGCCGCCGCAAAAACGTGATGCCGTCCATCCGCGGCATCTCCACGTCCAATGTCAGCACGTCGGGCGAAAGCTCCACAATCATGTCGCGGGCGACGTAAGGGTCCGGCGCGGCCCCGACGACACTGATCCGCGGATCGCGCGAAAGCTCACGTGCCAGCATGGCACGCACCACCGCCGAGTCATCGACGATCAGCACCTTAATCGATCGCGCCGCCATCGTCTTGTTTCGTGATGTGTCGCCGAAAAAGCTCATGGAACCGCCTCCGCGGCGCAGAGCGCCAACAGCCCCGCCTCGGATTCCAACACGCAGACGTCTTGCCGCGTCGTTAACGAGGCCCACTCCGAAGGCTGATGCGCGCATGAAATCGGCAGGCTCATCTCCACCCGGCCGGTGCGGTCGTCAATGATTTGCCGCATCAACAGGCCCGCGGTGACGTTGAGCAGTTCGCCCATGGCGTCGGCGGCGTGCGCCGGCTCGACCTCGTCGGGCGAGGTGACGCCCAACATGTTGGCGGCAAGCATTTGCCCCAGCGAAAGCGAAGCGACCAACTCCACGCGACCCGTCCACGGCCCGCGCACGTCCAGACTCACGCACAACGCCCGCGGTGGCGCGGCCTCCAGCGTCAACGCATCCTCCGGCGAATCAGGCGGCCAAACCGCGGCGAAGGCCATCGTCTCCAACGCCTCGCTCACGGCCCGCTCCATCATCGTCGTGTCCAAGCGTGGAGCCTCGGACGATTTCGCGTCTGAAAAGTTCGGGGCGGTCATGCTCACATCAGGCGGCGTCGGCACGGGTCACCTCCAGGGTCGCGGCCAAGAGGTCGCGGACGTTTTCGGGTGTGAAGGGTTTTCGCAATTGGCCCAGCAGGTGGCAGCCGTCGCAGTCCGGCCCGCCGCCCGCCGTCGCCGAGGGTGCGTTGGGATCCGCCGAGACGATCACCACCGGCACACGGCACAAGGTCGGCGATTGCGCCATGGCCCGCATCAGGGCGTGGCCGTCCATCACCGGCATGTGCAGGTCGGTGAAGACCATGTCGATGTGCTGCTTGGCCAGCAGTTCCAGGGCCGCGGCGCCGTGCGGGGCTTCATGCACCGCGGCGATGGGCAGGCCCGACAGCGCCAAGGCGCGTTTCAAAAACGCGCGGGTGGTGGCCGAATCGTCAACAAGCAATACGTGGTGGCTCATGGTTGTAAAACTCCTTTTCAGCGCTTTCAAAGCCGCGCTTCACAGCGGCGCTTGGGTGCCGTCCTTGCGCACCGCCACAGCGCCATCGGCGATTTGCAGGTAGAGGTTTCGCGGCGACTTGCCGCCGATGTCTTCGCCGTCAATCAACAGCCCGTGCTGCCAAAGCACCTTGCGAATGGCCGCGTGATTGCGCCGGCCGATGTTGAACACGCCATTGTCGTCGAGGATCTGCGCCGCCCCGGCGAGCTTCACTTTCATGCGCCGCTTCACCGCGCCCATGTGCTCCAACTGTTCGAGCAGCCAGGCGAAGCCGCTGTCGCCGAACATCAGCGGCTGTCTGCGGGCGCGGTCCTCATCCATTGCCGCGCTGGGCAACTGGAAGTGCAGCATCCCGCCGATCCGCGCCACCGGGTCGTACAACGTCACGCCGATGCACGAACCCAGCGAGTACGTGGTGATCACGTCGGCGGGGTCCGACGAGTGGCGGGCATCGGATACATGGACCACAATGTTCATCACAAACCCCGTCATCGCGCTGTCAAAGCGCGGCTGTTGGCGATTCATCCAGCGAGGCACTGTGCCGCTTTACGCGCGGCTGTAAATCGTCGGCTGCACATACTTGAAGCGATGGTTGATCCCCGTCAGCGACTCCGAATGACCCGTGAACAACAGCCCGCCCGGATCCAGGCAATCCCAGTAACGGTTCACCAACTTCTCCTGCGTGGGCTTGTCGAAATAGATCATCACGTTGCGGCAGAAGATAAAGTCAAACGGCCCGCCAAAGGGCCAGGGGTCCATCAGGTTCAGATAGCGAAACGAGATGAGCCGCCGCAGCGAGTCGTTGACGGCGAAGCGTTTTTCCGTGCCGCTCTTGCCCGCGCTGAAGTGGCGGTGCCGCAGCGCCGCAGGCACATCCGCCAGTCGCTTTTCCGCATACACCCCGGCCTCGGCTTGGCGCAACACGTTGCGGGAAATATCCGTCGCCAGAATCTTCACGTCCCAGTGCGGCAACTCATCGCCCAGCGTCTCGGCCAATATCATCGCCAGCGTGTAAGGCTCCTCGCCCGTCGAACAACCCGCGCTCCACACCCGCAAACGTCGCTGCCCCTCGCGCCGCTTTCGGGCCAACACCGGCGGCAGAAACTGGCCCGTGAGGTACGCGAAGTGGCTGTTCTCACGGAAGAATTGCGTGAGGTTGGTGGAGATGGCGTCGATGAGTTCGCCGAACTCCAGCCCCGTGCCGTCCTCCATGACGTGCTGCACATAGCCGGAGAACGAGCCAAAGCCGCCCAGCCGCAGTCGTTTGGCGATGCGGGCCCGCACCAGTTCCTTCTTGCCATCGTGGAGGTTGATGCCGCAGTGTCGATAGACCAGGTCGCTGATCTGGCGAAACTCGCGCTCGCTGATGGTGTCGTGCTCGGCCGGGTTGTGCGTGGCAAGTGTGGTCATGTGTCGCTCGTGTGTGCAATTCTTCGATTCCCAAGCCCACGGATGAAATCGCGGCTTTGGGCGATTTCTTCCGTGGGATTCCCACGCATCCCGCGCCGCCGATCCCACCGAAGACCCGCCGCGGCGGCGTCTGATCCGTGGGCTTGTCCAAGCGGCGGCGTCGGGTTTCCCCGACGCCACCGGATTCGCTTACGCGGCTTTGCCAAACTCGGCGAAGTCAGCCCCCGTCGAACCGTGCGACCCGCCCCTCATGCCCCGGTCATCGTCATCCAAGGGAATCATTTGCGAGGCCTTGCCACCCTTGCCGGCGAGCTTGAGCTTGCCACCGGAGCCGTTGCCCCGCGACATGCCCGAACCGCCGTTGCCCGAGCGCCGCACCGGCCGGGCCTCTTCATCGTTGCGACCGCCCACCAAGGCCACCAACTCCTGCACCACGCTTCTCAACGCCTCGGCCTGCGAACTCAATTCCTCGCTGGCGCTGGCGCTCTCTTCCGCGTTGGCGGCATTGCTCTGCGTCACCTTGTCCATCTGCGACACGGCCGTGTTGACCTGGCCGATGCCTTGGCTTTGCTCTTGGCTGGCGGCGGCGATTTCGGAGATCAGGCCGTTGACCTTCGTCGCCGTGGCCGTGATCTCGCCCAGGGTCTTGCCCACCTCGCCCACGATCGCCACGCCGTTTCTGCTGTTGGTCACCGATTCCTCGATCATGGCCGCGGTGTTCTTGGCCGCCTCGGCCGACCGCATCGCCAGGTTGCGCACTTCCTCGGCCACCACGGCGAAGCCCTTGCCCGCCTCGCCGGCCCGCGCCGCTTCCACCGCCGCGTTCAAGGCCAGCAGGTTCGTCTGGAAGGCGATCTCGTCGATGACCTTGATGATCTTGCCCGTCTCGGTGGCGGACTTCTGAATCTCGGTGATGGCGCTGGACATCTTGGTCATGGCGCCGTTGCCCTCGGTGGCGGCCCGCTGCGCCTCGGCCGCCAAGGCCGCGGCCTGCTGCGCCGTCTCGGCGTTCTTCCTAGTCATGCTCGACATTTCTTCCAGAGCGCTGGTGGTCTCTTCCAATGCCGCCGCCTGTTCACTGGCGCCTTGGGCGATGGACTGGCTGGAGGCCGAGAGCTGCCCCGAAGCCGCCGCGACTTGTGCCGAGCCGTCGCCCAGCGTCCCCGCCATGCGGTTCAAGGCCTTGCTGATGGAGCGGGTGATGAAGAACGACAGGCTCACACCAATGCCCACCGCCAGGATCAAGCCGGTGATGAGGGTGATGTTGGCCGTCCCCAGGGAGGTGGCGGAGTTGGCGGTCATTTTGGTCACGTCAACCATGCCTGCCTTGGAGGTTTCCTTGGCGGCATCGAGCACCAAGTTGCCGGTGGCGGTGCGCTGCGCCGCGACGTCTTGATTTGCCAGCCACTGGGTCAGAAAAGCGGTCATGGCCACGTTGTAGGCCTTGGCGTTGGCCTCGACCTGTTCGATGCGCTTGAGATCGGATTCCTGCTTGGTGATGGCGCGAAGCTCGGCGAGCTTCTTATCCACATCCACAAACTTGCCCTGTGCCTCACGGAACGTCTCTGGGCTGCGGGTGGCTTGTGCGCGGAAGTTGCCAATGCGCACCGCGTTGCCCAAGTCCACCACATCGTTGATGAGGTTGACCTTGTTGATGCGATCAATCAAAGTGACCTTTTCGGCATTGCCGGCGAGTTCTTCGTTAAGGTCTTTGTTGGCGATGGTGAGGTAGCCGTAGCTGGCCTCCATGTAACCCTTGGCGGCCACGTCCATCTGGCCTAGGGCGGCCTTCATCTTTTCGATGATCTTTTGCGTGTCGCTCACAAGCTTTTCATACTTGGCGACCTGCTCGCTGGCTTTCTTTTCGTTCTCGGCCAGCGTGGTGAGCGTGGTGGCCTTGGCGGCCAGTTCACGGGCGGCAGTCAGACTCTTCTTGAGGTCTTCGAGATTCTTGAGGCCCGCGTCAAGGAAGGCCTGTTCTTCGGTGAAGCCGTAGCCGCGGATTTCATACATCACCGCCAACGCGGTGCGTTCGACCTCATTGGCCGCGCCCACCGCCGGGACGCTTTCGGTCGCCATGAGCGTGGCCTGGCTGCCGGCGGTGCTCATGTTCCACACCGCCAGGCTGCCCAGCGCCACGGCGATGACGATCAATCCGACGAATCCCAACGTGATCTTCTTGCCCAATGTCATTTGCTTCTTCATGGAAGTCTTTCCTTTCAAGTAGGGTTTGCGAAACAGTTGTTGTTGATCAATCACATTTCCCCGGACGGCCCGAAACTCTTCCCATTTAGCCCCCGGCTCCGGGGGGCTCTGAGCCGGGGCTAAATATTTCAATCCCCTCACGCGGCCTGCGCCAGCGTGCGCACCTCCGCGTCGGTCAAGACCTTGTCGATGTCCAACAAAATCTTGACGCTCTGGCCAATCTTGCCCATGCCCAGAATGAAGTTGGTGTTGACCGACAAATCGAAAGCCGGGGCGTCCTCGATGCTTTCCTCGGCCACGTTGAGCACCTCACTGACGCGATCCACCACGATGCCCGTGCTGAGCTTCCTGCCCGCCGCGGTGATCTCCACCACAATGATGCAGGTCTGCTCCGTGCGCTCGACAGGCTCCAGCCCGAACCGCGCCCGCAAGTCAATGACGTTGATGACCTGCCCGCGCAGATTCACCACGCCCTTGACGTAAGGCGGCGTGCGCGGCACGGCCGTGATGTCCATGTACCCGATGATTTCCCGCACCTTGAGAATCTCCAGGCCGTACTCCTCGCGGCCCAGGGCGAAGGTCAGATACTTGCCTCCGCGCCGGGTGGCTGTGGTGTCAAGCGTGGTGGATGGGGAAGGAACGTTCATAAGCGACTCCATGTGTAAGGCGGCTTCGTGGCCGCGGGGGTGAATTAGTCTTGAGTCTTGAGTCTTGAGGCGGCAAGGACACTCCGCTTCGCTGCGTGGCTAAACGGCATCCGTGTTCATCGCCAACTGCACCAAGCCGGGCACGTCGAGAATCAGGCTGATGCTGCCATCGCCCAGGATCGCGCCGCCCGAGACGCCTTTGATCGCGCCGATGCCCTCGCCCAGACTCTTGATGACCACCTGTTGCTGGCCCAGGAGTTCATCCACCAGGAGGCAGCAGCGGCGCTGGGCGTCCTGCACCACCACCACCAGGGCCTTGGTGGGGTCCTGCTCCTGCGGCGTAACCTTGAACAACTTGTGCAGCCGCACCAGGGGCAGCAGCCGATCGCGCAACAGGCACTGTTCGCCCCGGCCCTGCACGGTGGAAAGCTGATTGGCCTTGGGCCGCAGGCTTTCCTCGATGCTGGTGATGGGCACGATGTACCGGTGCGTGCCGATGCGGACGATCTGCCCGTCGATGACCGCCAGGGTCAGGGGCAGACGAATGGTGAAGGTGGATCCTTGGCCCTCGGCGCTGGTGATGTCGATCTGGCCGCGCAGGGCCTCGACGTTTTTGCGCACCACGTCCATGCCCACGCCGCGGCCGGAGATGTCGGTGATTTTCTCGGCCGTGGAGAGGCCGGGGTGGAACACCAGCCGCAGGATTTCCGCTTCGGAAAGTTCCTGGCCCGGTTTGACCACGCCGGCGGCGATGGCCTTGTTCAAGATGCGCTGCTTGCGCAGGCCCTGGCCGTCGTCCTTGATTTGGATGACGATGTTGCCGCCCTCGTGACAGGCGCGGAGTTCGACCTTGCCCACCCGCGGCTTGCCCGCCGCGACTCGCGCCTCGCCGGCCTCGATGCCGTGATCCACACTGTTGCGAACCATGTGAACCAGCGGGTCGCTGATGGCCTCCACCACGTTGCGGTCGAGTTCCGTCTCGCCGCCCACGGTGATGAGTTCGACGTCCTTGGTGGCCTTGCGCGCCAGGTCCCGCACCAGCCGCGCCATCTTTTGAAAGACGCCTTGGATGGGCACCATGCGCATCGACATGGCGAGTTCCTGCAGCTCACGACTGATCTTGCCCAGGTGGCTGGCGTTGCGGGCGATGCGCGGGTTGCCGGTGGCGATGGTCACCACGTCCTGCACCACCATCGACTGCGCGATGACCAGCTCGCCGACCATATTGATGAGCTTGTCGAGCCGCTGCGTGGTGACCTTGACGGTCGCTTCGCTGCCGGGGGCGGGGGCGGTGTTGGCGGCGCTGGTGTTGGCCTTGCTGGACGGCGCTGCGCTGTTGCCGGCGGCACTGTTGACTTTGGCGTCCAGGGCTGAGGTGTTGACTTCAAGGTCAACGCGCGGGGGGTTGACATCCTGGTCAACACTCCCCGGCGTGCCTTGTGGAGATTGCGTCGTTGGGATTGCGTCCAGACCTTCCGGCGGCTGGCCCTCGGCCGCGGCGCGGAGGTCTTCAATCAAGCCCGGCAGGCCGGCCTGCACCGTCAGGGGTTGGCCGCTTCGCGTGGCGGCATCGACATCGGCGATCATGGCCTTCATCAGGTCGATGCTTTGCAGCACCACGTCCACCACCGCCCCGGCCAGGGTCAACTCTTCCTTCCGCGCCAGGTCCAGCAGATTTTCCGCCGCGTGCGCCAGAGCGCCGATCTGCCGCATGTTCAACAGACCGGCCACGCCCTTGATGGTGTGGAAGCTGCGGAAGATGGCGTTGACGGTTTCGATGTCGTGGGGATTTTCTTCCAGGGCCAGCAGCCCGGCCTCGGCGGCGTCGATGTGGCCGTTGGCCTCGCCGACAAACTCGCTGATGAGGGGCAAATCGTCGGAATTGAGCGTTTCCGCCGTAAATTGCGTTTTAAGGGGGGTGGGGACCGGGGGGGTGACGGGGGGGTACAGGGGTAGGGAGGGGGTGGTGGCGTCTGTTTGTACCGGGGCAAAGTCGCTCGAAGAATGGACGTTTTGGACGTTTGCGTCGATGGCGGAGGGTTGGGGGTCAACTTTAGCATTACCGGTATCACCATCCGTGCCGCTTGCCGGCATTCCCCCCGTCATGGTGGTGTCGGGATTATGAACATCGTTCAGTATCGCCTGCATGTCGGCGATGGTCTGGGTGGCCTGTCGCAAGGCGGCGGTGGCGTCGGTGGCTTCGCGCAGAATGACCTCTTCCACGATCCGCGAACCTTGGGCCGACATGGCGATGAGCTGGCCCAAGGCGGGGACTTCCTGAGCGCTGGCGTCTTGCAACTGGCTGGCCAGTTGCGCCATAAGATCATGCACTGAAGCGAGTTCTGGCAGGTCGTCGGCCCCCAGGCCCACCAGCCGACTCACGACTTGGCCCGTCAGTTCGCTTGCCGCCGCTGTGATTGGACTCGGTTTTGGCATGGTGCCCGACCTCTCATTAACGGATAAAAGAATCTTGTGTTCCACGCTGGCAAGAAAGGTATCGGCGCGGGCTGGGGGGTGGTTTAGCCGACTTTTGCCGTTTCTGACGATTTTGTTGGAAATACCGGCTCCAGTTTGGAATCTTTGCAAGAAAAGTGGCGAAATACTTGACTTCCTTGATGCCAAAGGGGTGAACACGAAGACACGAAGAGACGAAAAATACAAAAAATGGAATTGCTTGACTCGTTGCAAGTTGATATAAAATATAGACTTATTAACAGATACGCAAGACTTTCTTCCGCCTTCCTTCGTGTCTTCGTGTTCATTTTCTCTTTTTTAGGTATGCTCGACGCATGGCCACCGTGAAACTATCGTTGCCGTCGCGGAGCTACGACATCCGCATCGAGCCGGGGGCGTTAACCCGGTTGGGAGCGCGGGTTAAAGAAATCTGCCCCAACCCTCCACGCCCTAAGGTGGCCCTGATGGCGGATGCGGCTTTGGAAGGGACGCACGCGGTGGTGGCCGCAAAGTCTTTGGGTGACGCTGGTTACGATTGTGTCCGGGCGACCATGCCCAGCGGGGAAGAGCACAAAACCCTCGACACCGTGCGGAAACTCTACGAACCGCTGCTCCAAGCCCGCTTGGATCGCAAGGCCCCGGTCATCGCCTTGGGGGGCGGGGTGACGGGCGACACCGTGGGCTTCGTCGCGGCCACGTATCTGCGTGGTGTGCCGTTAGTCCAGTGTCCCACGACACTTCTGGCAATGGTGGATGCCTCGGTGGGCGGCAAGGTGGGGGTGGATGTGCCCCAGGGGAAAAACCTGATCGGGGCCTTCCATCAGCCACAACTTGTGGTCATTGATACGGATACGCTCAAGACGCTGCCGGTGCGGGAACTGCGTTGCGGCCTGGCGGAATGCGTGAAACACGGGGTCATCCGCGACCCGTCGCTGTTTGACTGGATCGGCGATAAGTTCAGCAATATCATGGCTTTGGATGCGGACACGCTCGTCGAACTGGTGACGCGAAACGTGCAGATCAAGGCCAATGTGGTCATGGCGGATGAGCGGGAGACGGGCGAGCGGGCGCACCTGAACTTTGGTCACACCTTCGCCCACGCCATCGAATCGACCACGGGTTACAGCGCCTTTCACCACGGTGAGGCGGTTTCGCTGGGAATGCTGGCCGCGGCGCGGCTGGCGGTGAGCTTGGGGCGCGCGGGGGGGGGGTGTGAAGTCGAGGTTTCACAAAGACTTGAGGCGTTGCTGGCCAAGATCGGCCTGCCCACACGGGCGGAGCTGCCCGACACGGATACCCTCATGGACGCCATGCTGGCCGACAAGAAGGTGTCGGGCGGCAAGTTGAGGCTGGTACTGCCCTTGCGCATCGGCGCGGTGGAACTGGTCAGCGACGCCCCCCCGGAAGCCGTGCGGGCCGCGTGGGATTCGCTGCGGGGGTGAAATGGGTGGGGTTTTCCCCGAATCCCACAGAAGAAACCGTCCAAAGCGACGTTTTCATCTGTGGGCTTGAAAAGTCAGGTGCAATCGCAAGCCCACAGATGCCGTCGCTCTGGGCGGCTTCTGTGGGATGTGAGAGTTAATCACAAGTCACGTTTATACAATGCGTTACAGCGATTTGTGAACGTCGTTCACATTTCTGCGGGTCTTGCCCAGGGGGCGAAGCTTTCGCCGATGCCGCTGGCGAGGTAGCCGCCGTCCACCACGATGGTGTGGCCGTTAACGAATCCGCCGGCCTTGCTGGCGAGGTAGACCGCGGCCCCGGCGATTTCCTCGCCGCTGGCGAACCGGCCCATGGGCGTGTGTTCCAAAATCCGTCGGCCACGGTCGGTGTTTTCGATCATTTTGCGGTTGATGTCCGTGGGCACGAAACCGGGCGCGATGGCGTTGGTGCGGATGCCGAACTTGGCCCATTCGTTGGCCAGACTGCGGGTCAGGCCCAGCACCGCGTTCTTGGCGCAGGCGTAACTGGTGACCTCCACCAGATCGACGAAACTCGATATGGAGGCAAGGTTTATGATGCAACCGGCGTGCTGCTCGCGGAAGAGTCGGCCCGCGGCTTGGGCACAGCGGAGGCTGCCGGTGACGTGGGTGTCGTAGATGCGGTTGAAGTCGGCGGGGTCAAGCTCGAACGTCGGCTTGCGGAGCATGACGCC
>JBBRGB010000092.1:0-12567 GCA_038241095.1 Phycisphaerales bacterium | reverse complement strand
CATGAGGTAGGCGAGGTTGTCGAAGATGGGCTGCATCCAGGCGGCGAGTTTTTCGTTCTTATCGCCGGGGAGGTAGCCGATGTCGCGGCCCATGGGCATGATGGGCCGGGCCACCAAGAGTTTGTCGTAGCGCTGCTCGGTGACGATCTTGTTCATGCCCGCGGCGATGGCCAGCAGGGTCTTGCCCGTGCCGGCCGAGCCAAGGAGGGTGACGAGTTTGATTTCGTCGTCGAGCAAGAGGTCCATGGCCATGGTCTGTTGGGCGTTTCGCGCCATGATGCCAAAGACGGGCTTTCGCGGGGCGTGGATGGGGATGAGGTGATCGGTCTCGCCCAGTCGCCGCGCCAAGCCGGTGTGGGACTCGTCCAAGGCGTCGCGCAGTTGGACGAACTGGTTGCTGTGGAGCGTTTGCGCGGTGGCTTGGCCGTCCTGCGTTTTTTCGGTCAGGTGCGGTTGCAACTCGGTGATGGCGAGTTGTTTTTCCTGATAGAGCGTGTCGATGAGTTCGCCGGGCACGGCCAGGGAGATGAAGCCGCGGTAGAGGTGGTCGGCATCGACCTTCTGGGCCTCGAAGTCCTCGACCTGCAAACCCAGGGCATCGCTCTTGATGCGGACGTTGATGTCCTTGGAGATGAGGATCACCTGCTTGCCAGCCTTGTCCAGCGCCCAGGCCACGCCGATGATGCGGTTGTCGGGGGCGTCCTCACGGATGGCGCTTGGACGGTCTTCGGTGGCGAAGTCGATGCGCACCGTGCCGCCGTGGCCGTTCCACTGCACGCCGTCGGCCAGGTGGCCTTTCTGACGCAGGTGATCCAAGTGGCGGATGATCTCGCGGGCGTTGCGGCCCACGTCGTCGTTCTGCTTCTTAAACTTGTCCAACTCCTCCAGCACCGCGAAGGGAATCACCACTTCGTTGTCATCGAACATGAAAACCGAATTGGGATTGTGCAGGAGCACATTGGTGTCGAGAATGAAGGTCTTGATCTTCTCGGAACGTTTGACGGTACTGCTCTTGGTCAAGCGTGACTTCTCCCTGTGGGATGGGGGTGTTGGGGTTGTGGTTCCATGTTATCGAAATGGGAAAAGCGGGGAGCGCTAAACCGCAAGCGTGGTCGTGGGCGGGGGATGGTGGGGAGGGGTTAGAGGCCGTATTCGCGCCAGCGTTGGTTGATGAGTTGGCGGGTGGCGTTGTCCATTTGCAGGAGGTCGGGGAAGTCGCGCACGGGGTGGCCGCCCACTTCTTCGCCGGGGATTTTGCGGGTGGCGTCGAAGCCGATCTTGTGGCCCGCGCCCAAGCGCGGCGCCGCATGGTCGAGAATGTCCAACGGGCCGTTGACGATTTCCAAGTCACGGCCTGGATCGCAGTTGGCCGCGAGGTGAAACAGCACCGCGTCCTGGTCGTGGACGTCCACTTCCTCATCGACGACCACGATCATTTTCGTCCATGCCATTTGCCCGGCCCCCCAGATGGCGTGCATCACCCGCCGGGCTTGGAGCGGATATTCCTTGCGGATCTTCACAAAGGCGCAGTTGTGGAAGCAGCCGAACATGGGCAGGTGGTAGTCGAGAATGTCGGGCACCAGCGTTTGCAAGAGGGGCAGGAAGATGCGCTCGGTGGCCTTACCCAGGTAGTAGTCCTCCTGTGGCGGGCGACCCACAATCGTCGTGGGGTAAATGGCGTTTTTGCGGTGGGTGATGGCCGTGACGGTGAAGACGGGGTAGCGGTCGGGCAGGGAGTAGAAGCCGGTGTGATCGCCGAACGGGCCTTCAAACACGGCCTGATCGCCCAAGCCGGTGGGCTTGCCTTGGGCATCGCGGGCGGTGTCGGTGCGCGGGTCCCAACCCACGCCGCCGGCCTCGGTGCTGACGTAACCTTCGATGACGATTTCCGCGTTGGCCGGGACGTGCAGATCGATGGTCTTGCAAGGCACCAGTTCGATGCCTTTGTTATTGAGGAACCCGGCCATGAGCAGTTCGCTGACGCCCGGCGGCAGTGGGGCGGTGGCGGCGTAAGGCAGCACGGCCTCACCACCCAGCACGATGGCGCAGGGCATGCCGGGGCGCTCTTGGCCCGCTTGACGCGCCGCGGCGTCGGCCTTCTTCCACGCCCGCCAGTGCCGCGCGCCATCGTGGTGCATGTGCCAGTGCATGGCGGTGCGACGGGCATCGAGAAGCTGGGCGCGGTACATGCCGATGTTGCGCGAGGGTCGCGGCTCACCGGCGGGCTTGCCAGCGTCGTCGGGGTGAATGGTGTAAATGCCGGCGAAGGTGATGTAACGCCCCTGGCCCGCTGCGGTGCCCGAATCTTCGGGCGAAAGCGGATAGCCCACCAGCCGGGGGTCGCCATCATGCGGCCAGCATTTGATGATGGGCAAGGAAAACAGATCAATCTCATCGCCGGTCTTGACGACTTCTTGACACGGCCCGCGACTGATGACCTTGGGGGCGAAACCCGCGATTTTGGCCAGTTCCAAGCCCTTCTTGATTTTGTCGATCAACCCCGTGGGCGGTTCTGGCTTGATGAGGTGCGCCACCTTTTGCGCCAAGGCCTCATAGCCACCGGGGGTGGGGCCAGTGGCATCGCAGCCCAGCGCCATCTCCATGCGGCGATAGGAACCAAAGGCGTTGATCAACAGGGGGAAAGCGGAGCCTTCGACGTTTTCAAAGAGCAGCGCCTTGCCACCAAGGTTGGCGTGACGTGGATCGAAGGAGGATGCGAACTCACTGGCGCGGGCGGCGGGGGACTTGCTGACACGGTCGGCAATGGCGCTGATTTCCAGCAGGGGCGACACCCGCGCCTTGACGCGGTGGAGTTCGCCGGCCTTGTCCAAAGCGTTCATGAAATCACGCAGCGTCGGGTACATGGGGGAAGATTACCAGAACAGTTGAACACGAAGACACGAAGACACGAAGCAAGACAAGAAAACCAAATGTCAGATCAATCTTAATTGCAGCGCAAGTCCCAAGCCTCAAGTCTTGTTCCGCATCCTTCGTGTCTTCGTGTTCAATTCAAGGTTTGCTCAACTGCCGACCCCAACGGGATTGCAGGGCGAAGTCGAGACTGATGCGTCCGGGGCCGGTGAAAAACAGCCAGACCGCCAGGGTGAAGAGGATGACGTTTTTGTCGAACGCTCCGCCGCGCTCGGGCCACCAGTTGATGCCCATCGCCAGCATGAACGAGAGGAGCAAGAGGGCGATGATCCCCGCCGAGACGCGGCCGAAGAAGCCGAGGATCAAGCATGCCCCGGCGAGCATTTCCACAAAGGGCAGGGCATAGCCGTAGCCCCGCGCCAGCGCCGCGGGCAGTGGGGCGGTTGGCACGATCACCTGCTCGACAAACTTGTGCAGATTCTCCGCCATGTCACCCACCGCAGAGGTGAAACGCGAAGCGGAGAGATACGTCCCTACCCAGTCAATGGGCAGCAGCTTGCGCACCCCCGCCAAGAGAAACAACAGCCCCAGCGGCACGCGGTTGATCAGCAGCAACAGGGCGTAAGGCCAACTGGTGGGGGCGGGTGCTTTCATGCGGTAAGCATAGGGTGATGGCGTTGAAGATCGGCGTCATTTCCCCAACTCGGCGGCGCGTTGATGGGCGGCCTTGATGGCGTTGACCAACACGGCGGTGGTGGAGTTGCCGTCCAAGTGCTTGATGGCTGCCTCGGTGGTGCCGCCGGGGCTGGTAACCTTTCGCCGCAGTTCTGCGGGCGAGTCCGGGGATTGTGCCAAGAGTTGGGCCGCGCCGAGAATGGTCTGGCTCACCAAGGTGCGGGCCTCGGCGGCAAGGCCCAGTTGGGCGGCGGCGTTTTCCATGGCCTCGGCGAGATAAAAAACGTAAGCCGGGCCACTGCCCGACACGGCGGTGATGGCATCGATGGCGGCTTCCTCCACCCGCACGGCCTTGCCCCCGGCCTCGAAAAGCCGCAAGGCCAAACGCTCATCGCCTTCGTGAGCATGTTCTCCGGGGGCGATGCCCGCCATGCCCGCGCCGACCATCAGGGGCGTGTTGGGCATCACGCGGATGATCCGCAACGGCTTGCCCGCCACAGCTTCGAGCTTGGCCGATGAAATCCCCGCCATGATGCTGATGACAACCTGCCGCTGGACATCGAGCTTCGCCAAGTCGCCCGCCAAGCCCGCCAAGGACTGCGGCTTGACCGCCAATAGCACCTGCTCGGCCCCGGTGATGACCTCGCCGTTGATCGCGGTGGTGGTGACGCCCAAGGCGGCAAAAGCATCCCGTCGCGCTTCGCTGACATCCGCGGCGATGATGCGTTGGGGCGCGAGAACTTTTTGCTCGATGGCGGCGCGGACGATGGCCTCGGCCATGTTGCCGGCCCCGATGAATCCAAGGTCATAGTGCATGGTTTTTTCCATCCTGAATCCACTTGTCGCGCGTGGACTTGGCGTCGGTCAACAGGGCATGGATGGCCTTGGCGTCACCCGCCGCCACCGCGTCGCGCAGGCCCGCGATGCCTTGCGCCAAAGCGTCGAGTTGTTGGCACACGGCCAGCGGGTTGGTGAGCAGAATATCCGTCCAGACGGTGGGATCGCCGCTGGCGACGCGGGTGGTGTCGCGCAGGCCGGTGGAGGCGACATCAAGGCGACCGGTGTTGGTCGCCAGTCGCACCAGCAGGGCCGCGGTGGCGTGGGGGACGTGGCTGACGGCCGCGACGATGCGGTCATGCTCGGCGGGCGTGGTGGTGATGAGCCGTGCCCCGAGCATGCGCCAAAGTTCCGCGACCACGTTGATCGCTTTGGGGTCGGTGTGGTCTTGCGGCGTTAAGACGCAGGGCATGGCGACAAAGAGATCGGCGCGGGCAGCGTCCGGCCCGTGACATTCCCCGCCGGCCATCGGATGCGAGCCGACGAAGCGACCCGCCAGCGCGGGCGAAAGCAATTCCTGGGCTTGTTGGCAGACCCAACTTTTCGTCGAGCCAACGTCGGTGATGATGGTGTCACTCGGCGCGGTGGTGGCGATCTGTCGCAGGAGGTCGGGGAACAGGCCCAGCGGGGTGGCGAGGATGATCAGCCCGCCGGCGCTGGCGGCTTGCGCCACATCGACCACCCCGGCATCCATGCAACCGCGTTTCACCGCTGTATCGAGGGTGACCTGTCTGCGTCCCACGCCGACGATTCGTCCGCGGTGGCCCGCTTGGCGCAGGCCCAGGCCGATGCTGCCGCCAAGGAGGCCCGTGCCGATGATGGTGATGGGGGTGATGTCGAGCATGGGGTAAGTCACGCGCTTGCCAGTGAGGGCCTAAAATACCATTTACCCTCGCCACGGGTAGCGAACCGAGCGAAAAAGGGGACATCCACAATTTCCTTGGCGCTGCATTGAATCGTAAGGATTATGGAATGGAAATTGTGGATGTCCCTTTTTTCGCGGCGAGGGGTTCCAGCCCGACCCCCGGAGTTTGCCCATGAATGTCGCCACCATGACTGCGCCGTTTTACGACTTGGAGTTCGAGCGCCCCTTGGCGGCGCTGGAGCGGCAGATCGTGGACTTGGAAGCCCATGCCGTGGGCACCGGCTTGGACATGGCGTCGGACTTGAAACAGCTTCGACAGAGCCACACCGCCATGCTGCGCAAACTCTACGCGGGCCTGTCGCCGTGGCATACGGTGAAGGTGGCCCGGCATCCCAATCGCCCGCAGACCATCGACTACATCCGCGCCATCGTCAAGGACTTCTGCGAGCTGCACGGCGACAGGCGATATGGCGATGACCCGGCCATCATCACCGGCTTTGGCCGCATCGGCTCAACCAAGTGCCTGGTCGTGGGCCACCACAAAGGCAAGGACACCAAGGAACGCATCGCCTGCCATTTCGGTTGCGCCCACCCCGAAGGCTACCGCAAAGCGCTGGCGAAAATGAAACTGGCCGAGAAGTTCGGTCTGCCTGTCGTGACCTTCATCGACACCCCCGGCGCTTACCCCGGCATCGGGGCCGAGGAACGCGGCCAGGCCGAAGCCATCGCGTTGAACCTGCGGGAAATGAGTCGGCTCAAGGTGCCCATTGTCAGCGTGGTCATTGGCGAGGGCGGTTCGGGCGGGGCTTTGGGCATCGGCGTGGCGGATCGCGTGGCCATGATGCAGTACGCCTGGTACAGCGTCATCAGCCCCGAGGGTTGCGCCTCGATTTTGTGGAAGACCGGCGAGCAAGCGCCAGCCGCGGCCGAGGCCCTGAACCTCACTGCCGCGAACAACCTCAAACTCGGCACCATTGACGAAATGATTGACGAACCCCTGGGCGGCGCGCACCGCAACCACGCCCAAGCCGCCGACCGCGTGGAGAAATGGATCATTCAGGCGCTCAAGGAGTTCAAGCGTTTCAAGGTCGAGAACCTGCTCAAGAATCGTTACGACCGCCTGCGCAAGGTCGGCGAGTTCACGGAATCAGGGGTTTGAACACGAAGATACGAAGACACGAAGTAAGGCAATAAGTATCGAGTCTTGAGTTCGAGCCAATGACTCGGAAATCAGATCGTGGCCGGTTGCCCTTGGTGGTTAATCGCCTTGCCCGTTTCCTTCGTGTCTTCGTGTTAAAATATCTTGGCACTCGCATTAGGCTGGCTTATCGTGTAAGATTTACAGCGTCGTCACAAGAGAGATTGGTTGGTTTCAATGCTGACCGGATGAAGTCAGCGGCAAAGTACACAAGATGCGCGTTTTATTCGGTTAATTTCGTCGCTCATTCAACCCCACTATTACTTGTCTCCGGGAAGCCGGGTTTCCGGGGTCGGTGCGGCGACTTGATTGCAAACACCCATCGCAAGCGCCACTTCAATAATGTCAATCGCACTCATAGCAGGAGTCTGGTCATGGCAACCCGTGGACAAGTCAAATGGTTCGACCCCAAGAAAGGCTACGGCTTCATCGTCGGCCCGGAGGGTCAGGATGTGTTTGTCCACTTCTCGCAGATTCAGGGCGAGGGCTTCCGCTCCCTGCGCGACGGCGAGGATGTGGATTACGAACTGATCCAAGGTGATAAGGGCTGGCAGGCGCAACTGGTCACGCGGATGGAAGTTCCCCCCACCCCCGCCCCCGGAGTTTCCCCCGGAACCGCCCCCGGAGTCGAGACTGGCAAGCCCGACCGCGGCGAGAAACGCCACGCCGAGGCCCAAGCCCAAGGGCAGGTGGAGACGGCCCCCGTCTCTTCGATTCCCGCCATGCCCAGTCGGGGCTATTCCAATCGCATCAGCGAACTCTGACCTACCAAGTGCCGTTTGTCGGATGGCCACGGTGACCCTCACACGGCACCTGAGGCAATTCCGCGTTATTTGCAAGCCTCAAGCCTTCTGAAAAAGAAGAAAACCCGGCGCGGGCCGGGTTTTGTCTCCTCCTTGGTTGTGTCATCTCCAACTCAGCGACGCCGACGGCGGGGCAAGACCAGCAGACCACCCGCGCCCAGCAACGACAGTGACACCGGTTCGGGCACGGAGTTGATGAACACCCCGGCCGTGTAAACGCTGGGCACATCGTTGAAGATCAGGCTAAAGACCACATCGCCGTTGTCATTGATGTTGGACCGTCGGCCATCCTGCCCGCCGATGTTGATCAAATTGGTGTCGTTGGCGATGAGTGCAATGCGGTGGAGTTCCTCGCCCGCAGTGGGATCGACGTCAAACATGTCACCCTCACGAGCGATGATTTCAAGCGTGCCATTGCGGTAGGTGAAAAAGGCTTCGTCGTTGGAGCCGGTGACGCCCGTCCCGCCGAGTTGGGCGTAAAAGGTGAAGTCGCCGCTGGCGTTGGCCGAGAGGGAGTGGATGTCCGTGAACCGCAGCCCGTTGCCGGGGCCGAAGGCTTCGTCGCCGGTGGCGAAGAGCATGTCGTTGCCGTTGACCGCGTCGTGCTTGAAGACGCCGAAGCTGCCCGCCGGGCCGGTGGTGATGTTGGCCTCGAAAAGCACGGTGCCGTTGCCGGTGATGACCGGGTCGCGCTGGCTGGAGAAGCCGCTGATGGTCACGCCGTCGATGACATCGTTGGCCTTGGCGATCAGGCTGGCGGTGCCGGCGACGTTTTTGACCAGCACGTTGGGCTGACTGGTGCCGGAACGACCCATGAAAACCGTGTCCCCGGCGTCATTCATGTCAATCCGGCCAGCGCCTTGCAGGAAGGTGTAGCCGCTGGCCGTGCCGGGCACGGTGGTGCCCTGAAGCGCCAGGGTCGTCACATCCCCAGTGACGCCATCAACTTTGCCCCACATCGACAGGCCGAAAGACCCGCCCGTGAAGGTGGAAAGGAACGCCACATCGCCCCGGCTGTTGACGGCCGTGGGAACGAAGTTGCCGCCCCAAGTCCGGCTGCCGTTGTCTGTGCCCAAAGGATTGGAACCCGATTCCCCTTCACGAGTTAGAAAGGTCGCCTGCGCCACCCCATCGGCCCGCGCCATGAAGTCGTCACTGTTGAAGGTGACGCCGCCCGACCCGACGCTCATCGTGCCGGCAAAGGCCATGTGATCGCCACGGAAGCCGAAGCTGCCAAAGGTGGTCAAGGTGTTGTAGGAAGTGCCAGCGATGGGCGGGGCCGCGTTGCCCGTGCCGCCCACGGCCGCCACGGTGGTGACGCCTTGGCCAGAAGGTTTCACAAGGAAGCCGGTGTTGGATCCCACGGCAAAGCCGCGGAACCCAACCGCGCCGGACTCGGAAAGAAACGGCGTTTCGACGTTGTTGTAGCCACCGCCACTGCCTTCGGCGCGGGCGATCAATTCCAAGCCTGCGTTGGGTGTGTAAAGCATCAGCGAGCCAATGCTTATGGAGCCATTTTGGAACTGGCTGTAATTGCTGTTGGAAGAGCCAAAAGCCACCTGCCCGGCGTTGCTGATCGTGGGCCGACCAAACTGGCCAAAGGTGTTATCCCCGAAGGCGGAAAACCCCGGGCCAAACTGATCCGTGCGTCCCGAAAGCGCCAAGGCGTGATTTTCCAGATTGGCGCCTTGAGCCATTCCCGCCCCCACCGTCGCCGTTCCACCCATGACCAAGGCCGTCAACAGCATCCGCGTGGAAAAAGAAAAATCCTTCATAACCCGACTCCCTTCCGTTACTGATTTTCGCCTGGTGCGGGCAAACAAACACTGCTCCCGCGATCTCTCAAGCATCGGTTCGCAGAAAGTTACACCAAATCATTTCCTAATGCAAGCGTTTCTGGAATAATTCCATAATAGTACCTTGGCATCTTTTGATGGACGTAAAATGCGGGTTGCTTTGTCGCCGGTCGGGGACGTAGGCTGCACACATGCCCGCGCAAATTCACATCGGAACGGAAACCGAGACCACCCACGGTTGGGCCTACGAAGCCCAAGTGATTGAGGATGACGCCACCCACGATTTCCAAATCACCCTGAGTTGGGCGGATTACGATTTGTGGTCGCATGGTCGCGTGCCCCCCGAACAGGTGGTCAAGGCGGCGTTGGCGTTTCTGCTTTCACGTGAGTCGGCCCAAAGCATCCTGGGGAAGTTTGATTGCTCCGTGATTCGCCGGTATTTCCCCAATTGCGACCGGGAATTGCCTCATTTCATCGCCATCGTTCCCCGGCTCTGAGCGTGGGCCACCGACATAAGACCTGAACAACCCAAAAAAAGTTTCACACAAAAGATGACAAAGTCCGTTTACCAGTGTATAATGCTTCTAATCCCAAAGACGGGAGATCCCAAGGGAAACCCAAGACTCGGAGCCTGACCATGATGATGCAAAACGATGACGCCCAACTCGCCACCATGTTTTCCGGCCACGGCCTGCGCTGTACCCGCCAGCGCAAAGCGCTTTACAGCGCCTTGGCGGCGACCAAGGAGCATCCCACCGCCGACCAGCTTTACCGCGATGTGCAGAACCACACCAGCGGCTTGAGCTTGGCGACGGTTTACAACACGCTCGAAGCCTTCTGCCGCTCGGGCTTGGCGCAAAAGCTTCCCGCCGCCGACGGCTCGGCCCGCTACGACGCCAACCATGAGGCCCACGTCCACCTGCGTTGCACCCGCACGGGCCGCGTCGCGGATGCCCCCGAGGAATTGAGTCACAAACTCCACGACAGTCTGTCGAAGGATGTGATGCGCAAGATCGAAGCCGCGCTGGGCTTCAAGATCGACCACGTGCAGATCGAGTTTGTCGGCGAGTTCCAAGAGAAATGAAAGTGACGTCGCCCATTAAACTTTAACGCACCCCCGAAACAAACCCTGTCACCCGTTCACCTTGTCACCCCCTCACCTTGTCATCCTACCCCCTCACGCCATCTCCCGCAGCGCCACCGGCGGTGACAAAATCTCATTGAGCACCAGCGCGTGCCGCAGGTTCGGTCCGGTCAAGGGAATCCGCACATTGTCCAGCACCACCGCCGCCGCCGCGGCATGACGCACACTGGTGGTGCCCGCGTCGGACACATGGCGATGCACATACGACTCCCCGGTGTCACTGTCGTAATCGTGGCCTGAGACGATGGTCGTGGCCCCCGAGGACAAACCGGCCGTGCCAAGCTGATGCGTGGCGGGTTGACCGATGCGTTGCGAAGTCCGGGCGCGCTCGGCCCGCTGGGCCTCCTCGGCGCGACGCGTCTGTTCCTGGAGTTGTTGCGCCTTTTGCCGCGCCGCCCGCTGCCGGGCTTCGAGTTGCAAGCGGCGCTGGTTGAGGGCCGCGGCCTTCCGCGCCGCGGTCGCTTGCCGCGACTGCTGCCCGGTGGGCAACGAGGCCGCCATCGGGGTTGACGACTGCCCGCTTACCGGGGCCGACGAAGACTGTGCCCGCAAAGCCGCGGCCCGCTGGTCGTAAGCGACCTTGGCTTGCATCCGCTCCCGCATCTGCCGCATGGAGAGGTTGTCAGGCCGCCCCGCCGGCGTGCCACCACGTTGCTTGGTTTGTGCCCGCAGTTCCGCCCGCCGCTGCGCCGCCATGCGATCCAGTTCGCCTTGCCCGCGATCGTTGCCTTCGCTGGTGGTCATGCCGCCGCTGAAATCGCCCTGCTGCTGGCGACGTTGCGTTTCTTTCCGCGCCCGAATCGCCGTGTCGGCCTTCTTGATTTCCTTCCAGATGTAGCCTAGCCCCGAGCCGGCCATGATGACCACCACGATGCCGATTTGCAGATAGTCAATCCACGCGGCCAACATGGGAACGGGCATGGCGATCATGGCGTGGCTCCTTGCGCTTCAACTCACTTCAACAGCCTTCATTCGGCCGCGAATCGAAAACCAATGCAACTCATCCTACTCGACATCGCCGACGTGGAACACCGGGCGGGCGTCTTGCTCCACATGCAGCGGCGAAAGCTTGACGCGATAGACCGGGTCCAGCACCTCGGGCCTCATCACCTCATCCCACGGCCCTTGTGCCAGAAGCCTGCCGCCATCGAGCAGCCAGATGCGGTCGGCGTATCGGGCCGCGAGGTTCAGATCGTGTACCACCACCAGAATCGCCATGCCCCGCCGATGCGCCAAGTCGCACAAGAGCCGCATGGTGCGGTGGGTGTGCCAGAGGTCCATGGCGCTGCCCGGCTCATCGAGGAGCATGATCTTGCCATCACCGGTTTCACGCTCCGCCGAATCACCATTGCCCATCCCTCCCGCCTGCGCCACCGCCCGCGCCAAGAGCACCCGCTGTTGCTGACCGACGGACAGGGCCGTGAATGTTCGCCCACCCAATGCGACCAAATCGCACGCCTCCAAGGCATGTTCGACGGCGGCCTCATCCGGTGGCAAGGCGAAGCGTCCCATGCCCACCACCTCGCGCACGGTGAAGCCGAAACTCACCCCGGCCCGTTGCGGGACGTAGCTCATCAAGCCCGCCCGTCGCGCTGGAGAATAAGACGCCACAGGCCGGCCCTGTAAGCGCACCCCGCCGGCCAGTGGCGTCAGTTGTCCCAGCATCAGCCGCAACAGCGTGGTCTTGCCCGCCGCGTTTGGCCCGATCAAAGCCGTCACCTGCCCGCCATGCAACTCGGCGCTGAAATCCTCCAGCACCACGGGCTGATCCGCTTCATAGGCAAAAGACAACCCGTCCACCGTCAACGGTGTTGTGGTTGTCGTCGAATTGCCCACTGTCTGAACCATTGGCGAGCAAACTCCCCGTGTCTCATGCGAAGCTGAAAAGTCGGTCTGTGAGGTCTGGGAACAATTTGCGGCATTTTACGCCATTGACGCTTATGCCGACGCGTCCCTTGGCCGATGCAGAGTGTGAACCGCTCGCAGGACGCTCCATGCCCATGCCCCATCATCCCGCGCCCATCGATCCGCATGAGCCTGTCCCGGCCATCAAGCCGGTAAACACCTCCGCGCTGGCGTCCACCATCGGCGACCCGCTGAGCATCTTGAACGAACTCGAAGACCGACTCGGCCAACTCAAAACCTGGCAGCAAGATCAGCGACAACAATCACTGCGCGTCGAGCAGCAGGCGGGTGAACTGGCCTCGCGTGAAGAATCACTGCGGCAACAAGTCGATGACCTGGCCCGACGTGAGGGCGGCATCGAGGAAACACGCCAAGGGTTGAACCATCGCCGCGCTCGAATCCAAGCCTTGCGGCAAGCGGTGCGACTCCGCTGCGATGATCTGACCAGGCAACGTGAAGAAGCCCGTGTCTCC
>JBBRGB010000091.1:0-12634 GCA_038241095.1 Phycisphaerales bacterium | reverse complement strand
TGTCACGCTTGGTCATCCAGATGATCAGCGGCCCAATGACGTTGCCAAACGGCACGAGATAGCCCGCGAAGCTGGACAAGTGGCAAAACATGGCCCACATCCGCTCATCCCGCGAATCAGGCGCGGGCGGGGGCGTTTGCGGTTGTGGCGTCGAGGCATCGGGTATCGGATTGGGTGCGGAATCAACCATGCAACTATCCCTCGTGAGTAGAACAAGTATCAATCGCGTGGGCGATGGCGTCAAACCCACGCCATTTGCGTACAACAAAAAGCCCTGAATCGAGTTCACGGGCTTCTTCTCTCTGCCTCATAGCCGCGGCGTCCCCGCCGCGCGTCTTGTGAACGAACCATTTCCCACTTGCAGCCGACGCGCAACGGGGACGTCGCGGCTGCGAGCGGTCAGGGAATGGAGCTAAAATACCGGCATGTACCGCGCTCGACGTCGGGATTTATCGCCTCGGGTGGAGATGACGCCGCTGATCGACGTCGTTTTTCTGCTGCTGACGTTTTTCATTTACAGCTTCGCCATGATGATCCAGGCCGAGGTGCTGCCGGTGAAACTGGCGGCGGTGGCGGCGGGGGCTTCGACCCTCACCGACGGGCCGGTGGCGACCATCACCGTGGATGGCAATGGCGGGCTTTATTTTGACCGCCAGCCCGTGACCGCGGCGCAACTCGATGAGCGGCTGGCGGCGATGGCCAAGCAGCCGACCCGGCCACGCTTGTTTTTGGCCTTGGAAGCCGAGGGGCGGACCGACCGTGGGCCGCTGTTGATTTTGCTGATTCAACGGGTGCAGGCCGCGGGCATCACGGATTTTGTCATCGTGGGGGGGAAGTAGTCTTGCGTCTTGAGGGGTGAGTATTGAGATTTGAGGAAGGGGGGGAAGCGTTTACGATGGGGCTCCCACCCGCGGAGCGGGTGGGCTTTCTTGAGGTGTTGTGCAATCTCGATTGGTTTTTTTCAAGACTCAAGACTCAAGACTCAAGACTCAAGACTCAAGACTATCCACCCACGCATGAATCATCGTGAATCCATCCTGCCCTTGGTCATCGCCTCTGTGGTGGCGTTGCTGGTTCACGCGCTGGGCATCCCGGCGCTTGCTTTGATTTTGCGTGCCGAGGCATCGTCACGTTTGTCACTTGTGGCTTCATCCGAAGACAGGCCTCCCAACGCTTCACCCCTTCAATCGCCTGTTCTCCCACCCCCGCCCAAGCCCCAGGAAAAGCCTGATCCGCTTCCTCCGCGAGATCACTCTGAACGTCCCACCGCCGCGCCTGATGCGCCACACCCCGCGCCAGCTCCATTGCCCGAAGTTCAAGTGGGGCGGGACGATGGGCCGCCGATTGTCACGGTGTCGTGGATTTCGCATGACGATTACCAGCGAGTGATTGCCCGGCAATCGACGACGGAGCAGCCGGCCTTGACGATGGTCGATCCGCAGCCCGTGGCCCCCTTGCGTGCCGAGGCCACTCCGCCCGGCGATGAAGCACTTGAGACTCCACCAGCCCGGCCCGAGGCGATGGAACCTGTCGAAGCCTTGCCACCGCGATCGGCTCAAACCCCGCCCCCGCCATCAACCCCGCCGCCGCCGGGTCAACCTCAAGCCACGGCCAATGAGGGCCAACCCGATGCGCGGGATTCACAGGACCAGTTGTCGCGGGAAGAGGTGCTTCAATCCCCTCCGCCTGTGAACCTGATGGGTCGGCCTCAAGTTCAAGAAAGTGAAATTACCTTGGGGCAACGGGCAAACGAAGCATCGGGAACGCTCCCCGCCGCGCCTGTTGACCAGACCCAGCCAGTGTCGGAACAGCCGCCTCAATCCGCCATCGAGCAACAGCGTCAAGCAGTCAAGGGTGAGCCAGATTCTCCGCCACGAAGCAATGACCAACCCCCCGTGGAAAACAAGGACTCAACGGAATCAACTCCTTCGCTTGAAACCGCCTTGGCATTGGCTGACACCCCGGTGGCGGAGTCACAAGACGGCAGGCCACACGAATCGGTCTCACCACCAGCGCCAGCCAACCCGCAATCGCAACCGGAGCAAAGCCCCAAAGCTCCTTCGCCGGAACCCCCGGAACCCACCGCCGCCACCAAGAGCGACCGTGAAAGCCCGCCCGTGAGCCTGACGAAAGAAGCGTTGCGCATGCAACCGGGCGCGGTCGTCACGGGCCAAGGCATCGAGATCAAGACGGTGGTGCCCCGCATCAGCGTCATCGCCCGCATGAGCATCATCCCCCGCAACCCCGTGGTGAAAGTTACTTTCGACCGTACCGGCCAAGTTTCGACCGCGCGGTTCATCCGCAACACGGGTTATGAAAACTGGGACGGCCCGGTGCTGGCGAGCCTGTATCAATGGCGCGCCAGTGGCAAGCGTCTCAAAGAAATCAACGGCCCCTTCGACCTCGAAATCGAAATGATCTTCGTGAAGTAACTCCCCCGAAAGCCCAGCCGCTCCGCGGCTGGGAGTCCCCCGTTGACCAACCTCAAGACTCACCCCTCAAGACTCAAGACTCCCCATCCCCTCACCCTTTGCCCACTCCCGCCACCGCCTGCTCCACATCGTCAAAGAGCCGAAACACCGTATCCAGTCGCGTCACCTTGAAGAGAAACGCTACATCGCTCGAACAGTTGGCCAACGCGATGCGGCCACGCACATGCTCCACATCCTGAAGAAACTGCACCATCGCCCCGATGCAGGCCGAGGAAGCGAAAGTGACGGCCTTGAAGTCGAAAACGAAGTGCACCGCGTTGGAGTAACGCATGGCCTCCATGAGCTCGACCACCACCTCCTGCATCTGTGGGGCGTCGAGTTCGGGCTTGGTCAACGTCGCCACTGCGACGCTGCCCTGCTGCTCAATATGACAAACCTGATCGATCATGGCTGGCCGATGGCGAAAAACTGTGACTCCACGGGTATCATCGGGGCAACGCGGCAGCCAGTTAACCGAAATGAGCCGCATGGCGATCGCATGGCGGCAAGCGCAAAGCGCCCAGACGTCACAAGCGGCAGACTTGGTTTATCAGAGCCCAAGGCGCAAGCCCTTGGATGAATGTGCAAAGGCCCAGGCACACGCGGGTACATTCGACGGGGGAGGCTTGAGCCTCGCGGTGATTCGATGCCCGCGCGGGCATCGGGTACACTCAGGGGTCACTCCCGCTCCGCTCTTAATTTCCGCGAAAGGATCATCATGCTGACTTCCTCCCTTGCTCAAGCCGCCAACCCCGGCACCGTGCTGGTCTGGGTGCTCATCGCCGTCGGTGTGCTGGTGGCGTTCGTTGTCTTCGCCTTCTTTGGCAGGTACGTCAACCTGTGGATTCAGGCGCAGCTCTCCGGGGCGCCGGTAAGTTTCCTGAGCCTCATTGGCATGCAGTTTCGCAAGGTCGATCCCCGCATCATCGTCATCTCCCGCATCCGCGCGGTCAAGGCGGGCTTGAACATCAGCACCGATCAGCTTGAAACGCACTATCTTTCAGGCGGTCGCGTGCCCACGGTGATCACGGCCTTGATCGCCGCCCATCGCGCGGAGATCGAGTTGCCTTACGACAAAGCCTGCGCCATTGACCTGGCCGGGCGCGACATTCTTGACGCCGTGCAGACCTCGGTGAACCCCAAGGTCATTGATTGCCCCAACCCCGTGACCAGTGGCCGCAGCACGATTGATGCCGTGGCGCAGGACGGCATCCAGCTCAAGGCCAAGGCCCGCGTTACCGTTCGCGTCAACATCGCCAAGCTCGTCGGCGGTGCCAATGAGGAAACCATCATCGCCCGCGTCGGTGAGGGCATCGTCACCACCATCGGCTCCTCGCCTTCGCACAAGTCGGTGCTGGAAAACCCCGACCGCATCAGCAAGACGGTGCTGGACAAGGGGCTGGACTCGGGCACGGCCTTCACCATCATGTCCATCGACATCGCCGACATTGACGTGGGTGAGAACATCGGCGCCAAGCTTCAGGCCGACCAAGCCGAGGCGGACAAGCGTCGGTTCCAAGCGGAAGCGGAAAAGCGTCGCGCCATGGCCGTGGCCCAGGAGCAGGAGTACCAAGCCGAGGTGCAGAAGAACCGGGCCTTGGTGGTGCTGGCCGAGGCCGAGGTGCCCAGGGCGATGGCCGAGGCGTTTCGCAGCGGGAACATGGGCATCATGGACTACTACCGCATGAAGAACATTCAGAGCGACACCGCGATGCGCAGCAGCATCGCGGGTGGCGGGCAGTCCCAAGGCCCGGCGGGACAGCAGCAGCCGAATCGCTGATCTTTCTTTGCGCCACTTTCGTCAAGATGGAACGCGACGACCATGACCATGCGCGTATTGATGTTGGGTTGGGAGTTCCCACCGCTAATCAGCGGCGGCTTGGGCACGGCCTGTTACGGGCTGACCAAGGCGCTGGCGCGTCAACAAACGCAAATTACTTTTCTCTTGCCCAAAGCCGTGGGCCAGGAGCAGGCGGCGCTTGATCCACGGGTGCGGTTGCTGACGCCTTCGTCAAGCGCCGCGGAAGCCACGCAAGGGGGCGATACGATTCGTCTTGGGCGACCCGGCGATGAAGCGGCGCTGGCTTCGGTGCGCTTCAAGGCGGTGCCTTCGCTGATCGTCAGCCCGTATGGTTCCAGTGGTCAAAACGCGGGGCGGCCAGCCATTCCGCCCGGCAGCATTTTGGCGCATGGTTCGTCGGCTCTGGCCGGGCAGATCGGGGCGCTTTATGGTGGCGATCTGATCGCCGAGACGCAACGTTACGCCGCGCTGTGCGTCCGCATGGCTGTGGGTGGCGGTGAGGGGGCTTCCGGGGGGGAGTTTGATGTCATTCACGCCCATGATTGGATGACCTTTCCCGCGGCGATGGCGGTGGCCAAGGCCACGGGCAAGCCGTGGGTGGCGCACGTGCATTCCACGGAGTTTGACCGTGCCGGGGCCGGGGTCAACGAGGCCATCTGCGACATTGAACGGGACGGCCTGCAACACGCTGATCGCGTGATCGCCGTGTCGCATCTGACTCGGCGGATTCTGACGCATCGTTACGGTGTGAGCCTCACCCGCATCGACGTGGTTTACAACGGCATCGACAGTCCCAAGGCCCAGCCCACCGAGCCACGGACGCGCGTCAGGTCGGGCGACAAGGTAGTACTTTATCTCGGTCGCATCACCAGCCAGAAGGGGCCGGAGTATTTCGTTCGCGCCGCGGCCAAGGTGCTGGAGAAATATGACCGGGTGAAGTTCGTGATGGCCGGGGGTGGCGATGAGGCCGGGCGCATCATCGAGCTTGCCGCCGAGGTCGGCATTGGGCCCAAGATGCTCTTCACGGGCTTTTTGGAGAGCGGCGATGTGCAGCGCGTTTTCGACATGGCGGATTTGTTTGTGATGCCTTCGGTCAGCGAGCCGTTTGGCATCGCCTGTCTGGAGGCCATGCGTCACGATGTGCCGGTGATCATCTCCCGCACGGCGGGGGTGGCCGAGGTGGTGCGGCACGCCTTGAAGGTGGACTTCTGGGACATCAACGACATGGCTGACAAGATCATCGCGGTGTTGAAGCACGCGCCCTTGGCGGCGACGCTGCGGCACCAGGCCGATCTTGAACTGCGCCATTTGACGTGGGACGACGCCGCGGAGCGGGTGCTGGAAGTCTATCGCCACGCGATGACCCGCAACTGACGATAAACAGTATGAATTGCTCTGTGGAATACCTTCCGCAAGGTGCCACACAGCATCCCGACAGGGTGCTGTGTGTCTGGCGAAACGTCAACCCTTCAAGACCAACGGCCAACGTGGCATCAAGTCAACAACTCCTAGAAATGGCACTCGAAGGGTCAATCGGCACACAGCACCCGAAACGGGATGCTGTGTGGCACCGCGCGTTATCTCGCACTTGTCACTGACGCGCCTGCACCTCAGTGTTGCAGGTTGCCCTTGTCGATGTTGCGTTGCACCATCGTGGGCAGCAGGTAGTTGGCCCCGCGATAGGTGAAGACTTGGCCGGTGACGACAAAGACGGTGCGGTCGCCGTGGCGGATGGATAGTTCTTCGAGGCCTTGGGTCATTTGCGAGGGCAGCAGCACCAAGGGAAGTTCCGGCGAACGGGCGTCATCGGCGTCGAGGACAAAGAGGCTTCGCGCCCCGCCGGGCGAACGGACCACGCGGCCGCGGCGGGAGATGATGAACGTACCCTCGCGGCGAAGCTCGGTGCGACTCGCCTTGGTCACGTTGACGTTTTGCGGCGCGGTGCCCAAGGCGTTTTTTTCTTCCACCGCAATCGGAGCCGAGCCAAGGTCGGTCTTGGCGGGTTGACGCTGCGGCTGGGTCAGCGGCGGTTCCTGACGCTGGCGCAGAAGTTGCTCGATGACATCATCGGCGGAGGGCGCGTTGTCAGCCTTCGGGGCCGGGGCGGCGGGGGGGTTGTAAGACTCCGCGGGCGTGGAGGCTTTTTCCTCCTTCTTGGACTCATCCTTGGCGGGCTGAGGCGCAGCATCGGTAGTGGTTGATTCAACCGCTGCGGGCGGAGTCGCATCGCTTGGCTTTGGAGCCACTTCCTCATCGGCCCAAACGGGCGAGAGGCACGCGGTCATCACCAATCCGGCGGTCAACCATGTCATGCGTGTGGTCATCATGCGCTCCCTTGTCAAAACCCCGGACTCATCAACCGCCATCGAAAGCCCAGCCCGTCCCCGGGCTGGGAAGTCCGTTGACTCACACCACCGGAGCATTGATGTCCTTCAACAACTTCTTGGCGGCTTGGGCGGCGGCGTGGAAACTTTCGGATTGACCCATCGCGGCAAACGACTCGTTGGCCTTGCCGCTGGGGCCGGTCGCCATCACGGCCTTGGAATGCGACAGGTGCGGCTCCAAGGTCAGCGGCCCGTGCCAGCCACGCTTCAACGCATCGGCCAGAATCTCCCTGGCACGGCCCGCGCCGTGACCCATCAGCACATGCTGCTTGCCCGCGTCGCTGTCCTTCAAGTGGAAGCAATCCGTCACCGGTTGCAGCAGTTCCCACGCGGCCCAAACATCATCGCCACCCATGTTGAAGTTCGAGAAATCAAAAATCATCTTGAACGTCTCGGCGTCGCGCAGCTCGCGGGCAATCACGGCGCACTCCGCGGGATGGTCGCCGAAGATGTGGCTTTCGTTTTCGTGATAGAGCACCAGCCCCAGCTTTTTGGCCTCGGCCTTGAGCTTGCCCAGCCGCGACAGTGATTCGCTCTGCCACTTGGCGGCCTCGGCCCCGCCCTTGTTGTAGTAGCTGAACATCCGCACCGCCTTACAGTCGAAGATGTCGATCAACGACCCCAAGTGTCGGAGCTTGAGCAAGTCGGTTTCCACATCGTCGGCGATGTCGATCTTGCCGATGGGCGAGCCGAACATCGCGACCTTGATGCCCGCGCTATCGAACTTCTGGCGAACCTCGCGGGCCTTGTCCAAGGGCAGGTCGGTGATGTTGTGGCCGTCGATGCCGCGGATGTCGATGTGGCTGTAACCGGCGCGTTTGAGGGCCTTGATTTGATCGTCGGCGGTGGGGCCGGCTTCGTCGGCGAAGGCGCTGAGAACCCAAGTCATGGAACAACTCCGTAAAGGGATGGAAACTTTCATTGCGAACAATGAGGGCACATTGATTGATTATTGCTGGCCGTGCAGTTTCTCGGCCTCGGCGGTCACTCGGAGGGCTTCCTCGGCATCAAGTTGCCACGGCCGCAGGTGGGTGACGCTCCAGCCTTCGACCATGTCACGCGCAAGCTCCACGGTGACCAGTTGCTTCATGCCTTGGGGCTGCGTCGCGTCGATGGGACGGATGACATCGACCTCGGCCTTCCAGCCACGCACCCGCACTCGGCGGGCGTCGATGACGGGCAGGGAATTGTCTTGGGCCTTGGTCGCCGCGATGGCGTTTGGCCCCAGCGAAGCCAGCACCACATCGTACTGGCCCGGAGCCACGCCTTGAGGCAGGGCGACGATGTAAGGCCCGGCGGGAGGACGGTCGGCGACCACGGCTGACACGGCCGCGGCGATGACGTGGGTCACGGTGTCATAGTTGGGCCGATGCAGCGCCACGGCATCGTTCTGCGCCGGCACGTTGACGTAAGGCGTGCAGCCCAAAGTCAGGATTACCACGGTGGCCACGACCACAGCGGCAAAGGGGGCCGGGGCGAAGCGTCCGAGGATCGCGCGATGCTCAAACATGGGACAAATCCTAAAGGGGCGTGCGAGTGGCGCATTGTAACAGGCCGGGGAAAACACGAGCGTGGGCGTTGGTTGCCAGCGTGGTGAACTGGCGAACACGATCAATGACGAGTGGTCAACGATCCCGGTGCGGGCGACCCGAACTCACCCGTCGCGGCTCCGTCATGCACCGAAAGGCTGTGAATGAAGTCGCCCATGCGCTCCCGGATGCCGGCGACAAAATCGCGCAGCGCGGCGGGATCGCCCTCGACCGTCAGTTGCACCCGGCCATCGGGCATGTTGCGCACGAAACCGGCCACGGCGTGATCCCGCGCGATGAGCCGGGTCGTGGCGCGAAAACCCACGCCCTGCACATCACCCTGAAAATAGATCGTTTGGCGAATCATGCCTCGTCCAGTTCACCATCGGGAATGTCGAAGTTGGCGTGAACCTTCTGCACATCATCATTCTCGTCAAGCGTCTCGACGAGGCGCACGACTTTCTTGGCCACCTCGCCAGTGACGGTCACGGTCTGCGAAGGAACTTTGGTCAACTCGGCGGATTCGATCTTGAACCCCGCGGTTTCCAACGTTTGCCGCAGGCTCAGGAAATCGCCCGGCTCGCAGAGCACCGACCAGTTCTCACCCTCATCCACCACATCCTCGGCCCCGGCCTCCAACGCCGCGGCCATCACCGCCTCTTCGTCGGTGTCGGCCTTGGCAATCGTGACCTGGCCCTTGTTGGCAAAGAGGTAGGAAACGCACCCGCTGGCACCCATGTTCCCGCCGATCTTGTCGAAGATGGCGCGGACATCCGAGGCGGTGCGGTTGCGGTTGTCGGTGAGAATGTCCAGCAGAATCGCCACCCCGCCGGGGGCGTAACCCTCGTACACCGCGCTTTCGTAGCTTACGCCCAGGAGTTCACCGCTCCCCTTTTTGACGGCCTTGTCGATGGTGTCCTTGGGCATGTTGACGGCTTTGGCGTCGTCAATGGCGTAACGCAGGGTGAGGTTGGTTTCGGGATCGCCGCCGCCGTTCTTGGCCGCCACGATGATGGCGCGGGCGCACTTGCTCCAAGCCTTGCCCCGCTTGGCGTCAATGGCGGCCTTCTTGTGGCGGATGTTCTTCCAGGCGCTGTGTCCGGCCATGATCAGTCTTGAGTCTTGAGTCCTGAGTCTTGAGGGTACAAACACGAAAAACCAATGGCGCGCGTTCCACGCTTGCGGTTTAGCGCATCCTACGCATGTTTGGAAATATGTTCCGGCGTGGCCGTCGGCTTGGACGGCATCACCACCCGCAGGTGCAACTCCGTCAACTGCTTGTCCTCCACGGGCGAGGGGGCTTCGGTCATCAAGTCCGCGCCGTTTTGCGTCTTGGGAAAGGCGATCACATCACGGATGTTGGTCGTGTCGCACAAGTGCATGATGATGCGGTCGATGCCCAGGGCGATGCCCCCGTGCGGCGGCGCGCCATACTTCAAGGCGTCAAGCAGGAAGCCAAACTTCTGCCGGGCCGATTCCTCGCTAAGACCCAGCAGCTTGAACACCTTGGCCTGCACGTCGGGACGGTGAATGCGGATCGACCCGCCGCCGAGTTCCGAGCCGTTGCAGACCAAGTCATAGGCCTTGGCGGTAATGTTGCCGGGGTCGCTTTCCATGCGCTCGATGTCTTCATCCTTGGGCGAGGTGAAGGGGTGGTGCAGGGCGATGTAGCGATTGGTCTCCTCGTCTTTTTCAAACGAGGGGAAATCGATGACCCACAGCCAGCGCCAGTCGCCGGGCTTGATCATGTTGCGTTCCCGCGCCATTTTCTGCCGCAGCTCGCCGAGCACCTTGAAGACCACCTTGAGTTTGTCGGCCGCGAAGCAGAGCAGGTCGCCCTCCTTGGCCTCCATGCGGGCGATGAGTTGGTCGGAGATGGGTGCGATGAACTTGGCGATGCCGGTGTCGAAGCGCAGGGCATCGCCCTCCTTGACGACCTTGGTGACGGCCAGGCCCTTGGCACCGAACCCCTTGGCCCACTCGGCCAAGGCGTCGGTTTCCTTGCGGGTCATGGCCCCGCCGCCGGGCACACAAATGGCGCGGACGCTTCCGCCTGCGCTTAACGCGCCCTTGAACACGCCGAACTCCGTCTGGCCCGCCAAGTCGCCAATGTCCTTCAATTCCATGCCGTAGCGCATGTCCGGGCGGTCGATGCCGAAGCGTTGCATGGCCTCGGCGTATCCCATGCGCGGGATCGGGTTGGGCACCTCGATGTCGATGATTTCCTTCCAGATTCGCCGCACGCAACCTTCGATGATGGCCAGCACATCGTCGCGATCGACGAAGCTCATTTCCAAGTCAAGCTGGGTGAACTCCGCCTGCCGATCGGCGCGGGGGTCTTCATCGCGGAAGCAGCGGACGATCTGCATGTAGCGATCCATGCCGCTGATCATCAGAATCTGCTTAAACAACTGCGGGCTTTGCGGCAGCGCGTAAAACGCCCCGGCCTGCAACCGGCTGGGCACGATGAACTCACGCGCCCCTTCGGGTGTGCTCTTGTAGAGCATCGGCGTTTCGATTTCGTAAAAACCCTGGCCGTCGAAATAATCACGCATGATCTTGGTCACGCGGTGGCGGGTTTGCAAAATGTGGTTCATCCGCGGGCGGCGCAGGTCGATGTAGCGGTATTTGAGCCGCGTTTCCTCGGCGACGCGCTCGGCCTCATCAGGGAAGAACGGCGGGGTCTGCGCCTTGTTGAGCAATTCGAGAGTCGTGGCTTCGATCTCGATTTCACCGGTGGGCAGCTTCTTGTTGGCCATGCCCGGCTGCCGCGCCACGCAAGCGCCGCTGACGCTCACCACGTCTTCATTGCGCAGTTTGTCGGCCAGGTCGTGGGCCTGTTTGTGCTCGGGGTGAAAGACGACCTGGGTAATGCCGCCCCGGTCGCGCAGGTCGATGAAGATCACCCCGCCGTGGTCGCGGTAGCTGTTGACCCAGCCGGCCAAGGTCACGGGTTTGTCGATGTCCGCGGCACGAAGAGCGCCGCAGGAATGGGTGCGTTTTTGCATGGCGAAAGCCTTTGCGTTGGTTGGTTGCGAGCCAAGCCCGGCAATGATACCCCAAGCGCCCCCGGCACGGCGGGGCAAAGCCTCAAACGGGAATCCATGTTAGCATGGCGAGGCTTTGGGCCGGGGAGGATTTTCCGCGCCCCTGCAACGAGGATGACCCCTCATGCCTGACAAAATCGTGGTGCTCGACGGCGATACGCTCAACCCCGGCGACTTGGATTGGTCGCCGTTGGAGGCTTTGGGCAAGCTGACCGTGCATCCGCGAACATCAACCGGGAATGTGGTGGCAACGGTTGGGGACGCTCCCTTCGTGCTGACCAACAAAACCGTGCTCGACGCGGCGACCATCGAGAAATTGCCTAGCCTGCGTTACATCGGCGTGCTGGCCACGGGCGTCAACGTGGTGGATCTTCAAGCCGCCCGCAAGCGCGGCGTGCCGGTGACCAACGTGCCGGGCTATTCGACGGATTCCGTGGCGCAACAGGCTTTCGCCCTGCTCTTGGAACTCACCAACCAAGTTGGCTCTCACAGCGACGCGGTGCGCGATGGCGATTGGGAAAAGTGCGACGACTTCAGTTTCACCCTGTCACCGATCATCGAATTGGCTGGCAAGACCTTGGGTATCGTGGGCATGGGCGCTATTGGCAAGGCCATGTCGCGAATCGGGGCGGCGATGGGCATGAAAATCGCTGCGGCCCACCAACGAAGCATGAAGAGCGTGAGCCTGCCGGGCATCGATATCACATGGCTGCCGCTGGAGGAATTGCTGGCAACGGCGGATGTGGTGAGCCTGCACTGTCCCTTGACCGATGCCACCAAACACATGATCAACGCCGACCGGCTCAAGCTGATGAAGCCCGCGGCCTACCTGCTCAACACCGGGCGCGGGCCGCTGCTCGATGAAGCGGCGGTGGACGAGGCCCTGCGTCAAGGCCGCTTGGCCGGGGCGGGCTTGGATGTGCTCAGCGCCGAACCGCCCGCCGGCACGCCACGAAATCCGCTAGTGGGTGCGCCCAACTGCGTCATCACCCCCCACGTCGCCTGGGCCAGTGTCGAGGCGAGGCGGCGACTCATGCAACGGGTGGCGGAGAATGTCGCCGCCTTCCAAAGCGGACAAGCGATTAACGTCGTCAACTAAAGTACGCAATGTCAAACTTCGGCCCCGGACACGATTCCCCGGCCTCATGGTTGGAAAGTTTTCTCGATGCAGTCTCCGCAACGTACCGATGCCGATCAACCCCCCGCTTCCGTCCCGGCCCACAACGCCGGCGATGACGTGGCCAAGGACCAAGGCACCCGCGCCATTGCGCTGGTCTCGGCGGTACGCGATGAACTCGACGCCACCATCGCAAGACTCGGCCTGCAGCAGGATCCGCCCTGGTACATCGGCCAGGTCAACGGCCGCAAGGTCATCGCCGCCCTGACCGGCATGGGCGGTCGC
>JBBRGB010000090.1:0-12718 GCA_038241095.1 Phycisphaerales bacterium | reverse complement strand
TCGGTGCGCGAGGGCAAAGTCGGCAGGCACGAGGCCCGCGATGGGGCCACGCTGGCGGCGGCGGAAGTCGGCATCGCCAACACCTACTGGATCGCCGATTCCGATGACCGCCAGGCCACGCTGGTTCGCTGCGTGAGTCGCTGTGTGGCCCGCGATGGCAAAATCAAACAGGCACGCTGGGACTTTGGCGATGGCCTTTCCGCCACCGGCAACGAAGTCGAGCATGTGTTTTTCCGCTTGGGTGAGCCGAAGGTCACGTTGACGGTGACGGACGACAAGGGCCGAACCGACAGCGTGACGCTGACGCCGCGGATTTTTCAGGTCGATGTGGTGCAGCAGGCCTTCGAGTTCGGCAACCGCGAACAGTACGCCAAGGCGGCGGCGGATTACGACGTTGCCAAGATGCAGCGCGATGACCTGCGGATGTACGCGGCGTTCTGGCGCGACTTGGAGGACGCCAAGCAAGAGGTGCGGGCGGCGCGGGCGTTTGTCGAGCGCTTTGGCGACGATGCCGGGGCCGGGACATTGGCGGGCAGTGCCGCGGAGGCGGCGTTGAAGCCGCAGGCTTACGATCCCAAGGCGGCTGCGGACTTACTCAACAAGGCACTGGATCAGTCCAGCGAACCCCGGCAGAAAATCCTGCTGACGCTGCGGCTGGGCCACGTGACCGCCTGGGACTTGGGCCAGTACGACGCGGCCGCGGCCCACTTCGCCAAGGCGCGGCAACTGCTCGCCAAACGACGCAACGAAAAGGCCGAGGCCTTGGATCACGCGGCATTGATCGGACTGGGGGATGTGGCGCTGTTGCAAGGCAAGCTCGACGAGGCCCGCAAGCATTACCAACAGGCCGAGGCCGGTGCCAAGGAGGATGAACCCAAACGCCTGGCACGGCGAGGCGGCTACCCCTACACCATCGATGACCTCTTGGGCCGGGACCAGTACGACAAGGCCATCGAAGTCTTGGACGAATGGGAAGCCGATTTTCCCACGGAAAAACTTGACGGCCTTACGCTGTTCCTGCGCGGCAAAACCCGTTTCATCCAACACCCCGGCGAGCAGGCGCTGCAATACCTCACCCTCTCAGCCCAGGTCGCCCCGCGTGGCCTGCACGTGGCCGAGGCCCTGTGGCTGCGAGCTAATTGCCTGCTCGCGCTGGATCGCCCCGCCCAAGCGCTCGAAGCCTTCAAGCGTGTGCAAAGCGATTTCACCTACACCCAATACGCCATCGAAGCCGAGGCCAAGATTCGCCAGTGTCAGGCGAAGTTGCAATGATTACTTCGCCACCACCAAGGGTACCAAGAGCACCAAGGAAGGTATTGAACAATGAAACGTGAGATTCAGACTAACATTTGTCACTCATCAAGATCGTCTGCTTTTTCCTCTACCGTTTCTTGGCTGTCCTTGGCGCTCTTGGTGTGTTTGATGGTTCACCCCATTCAAGCTCAAGATGCAGCACCCACCAACATGCTGACCAACGGCAGTCTCGACGGCGTGGACGACGAGGCGCAGTTACCCCAAGAGTGGACGACCAAGCATCCGGCCAACGTCCGCTCCGTTGAGGCCGCGGGTCGCAAGGGGACCTGCATCGAGATGACCGGCAACGAAGGCCTGATGGGCGGGTACGGCACCGATCTTTTCTCCGCTCCCATCGCCATCAAGCCCAACGTGCGTTACCGCGTCAGTGGCGTGGCCAAGTCGGCCGGGCCGAAGCAGATTCTGTTCGTCAAGGGATTCGCCAGCGTCACCCGGCGAATCGACGGCGTCGAAAAGACGGCTGATGAAATCGTCTATCAGATGAAAAAGGAGATCGATCCCACCAAGGATTGGAAGTCTTTTTCGATGGAGTTTGATATTCGACCCGCCAAGGTTTTTTCCGATTTCCAGCATGAAGTGAAATACGTGCGAGTGTTGCTGTGGGCCTACTGGCCCGCCGGGACGTGCTGGTACGACGATCTTGTATTCGAGGAGCTTGGCCCCGTGGCGGACGCTGGAAAGCGCCACGACCGCGCCATGACCCACACCGGCGAAGCGCCCAGATTAAATGACGACAAAGATGCAACGCCCCCCGCCCCCGGAAGCCCCCCCACCCCCCCCGAAAGCCCAGCCGCTCCCGCGGCTGGGAGCTACCCCGCGGCATTTCCCCCCGAAGCCAACCCCGCCGCTCCCGCCCTCGACATCGAGCAGACTTGGATCGACGCCTCCAACGCTTGGCGCGAAAATCACTACGACACCGCCGCCGACCTGGCGCAAAAAATCCTCGCCGGCCAACCCGACCATGTCAACGCCCGTCTGCTGGCGGCAAGATCGCTGTTGAAGATCGACAAAACCGACGAGGCCGCGGTGCAACTCGATTGGCTCGATAAAGCCTGGGGCAAACGTAACGACGCCGACGCGGTGAAGGTCGAAACTTGGCAGCGTGAGTTCGCCCTGCTGGCCCGCGGCGAGTGGCTGTTGAAGTCGGGGCGAAGCGACGAAGCCAAGGCGATGTTGCTCAAGCTCAAGGAATCAACCACCTCCGAGCACATCCGCCACGGCGTCGAGGCCGTGTTGGAAACTCCAGCGGGCAAGTGAGCGGGTTGGATAAGCCCGCCGAACCACATGCGAATGCCATCAATTAAAAATATCCGCCGCGGTCGCTGATGTCTTGGGCACTTAGGCCGGCGTCAACCCATTCCTTGATTTCGCCTTCGTTCTGCTCGACCTTTTCCGCGCGCTTGAGCACAGCCACCGCCAGCTTGCGCGGAATCACCAGCGCCCCGTCGATGTCGGCCAGCAGAATGTCGCCGGGCTTGACGATCACATCACCGATGATGACGGGCACTTGGTAGGCCGCGACCTTGGTATGCGACAGCGCGCCGGTGGAGGTGCGGTAGCGGTACCAGATGGGGAACTTCTGCTCAAGGATGTCCTTGGTGTCGCGGATGCCGCCGTCGATGATGGCACCCTTGCAGCCACGCTTAAGCGAAGCGCGGGTCATCACGCCGCCCCAATGGCTGGCGATGCGTTCGCCGTTGGCGTTCCACAAGAGTACGTGGTGGGGCCGGATTTTTTCGAGCATTTCCACCCGCTTGTCCAACTCGCCCGAAAGGGTCGGGTCGGCCACGCCGCGAACGGTGAAGGCCTCACCACAGACCACCATCTCATCCCGCAGAGGCATGATCTCGGGATGCAAGGCCTGCTTGGGCAGGCAGAGTTCACGCAGCACATCGTTGACCGCCCCGGTGTAAAGCTTCTCGTACCTGGCGCAAAGCTCGGCCACGGGAATCTCCAAGGGGAAGTCGTTGGAAGCCTCGCGGATTTGCGCCAGTTTGTCGGTCTGCATCAGGTTGGCCATGAAAGTGTTCCTTGAGTGTTAGGGTGAGTGGTAATGCGGGTGTGTGGCGTCACGTTTAGCCACGCAGCGAAGCGGAGTGCCCCCGGAGTGTCCCCCGAAGTTTACGGATCCCTTAAACCCCCGCCGAGGCCTGGAACCCGCCATCGACGGGCACGGTGAGTCCGGTGACGAAGGACGAGAGCCGCTCATCGAGCAGCCAACTGGCGCAGCCCCACAAATCCTCCGGCAGGCCGAAACGGTCCAGCGGTGTGTGGCCCATGACCTGCTGCCCGCGCGGGGAAAGGCCACCCTCTTCGGTCATCAGATATTTCTTGCTGCGCTCGTTGACGAAGAAGCCGGGGGCGATGGCGTTGACGCGAATGCCCGCCGGGGCCAGATGCACCGCCAGCCATTGTGTGAAGTTGCCGATCGCGGCCTTGGCCATGGCGTAGGCGGCGATGCGGGTCAGCGGCTTGTAGGTGTTCATCGAGCCGAAGTTGAGGATCACGCCTTTGCCAGCCTGGGCCAAGTCGCGGGCAAAGACGCGGGTGGGAATGACCGTGCCCATCGTGTTGGTGCGCAAGACCTGCTCAAAGCTGGCGAGGTCAATGTTGAAGAAAGTGCGGTTGTCGGGGTTGGGGGCGATGTCCAGATCGCCGGGCGTGTAGGTGGTGCGGGTGGTCATGGCTTGGATGTTGTTGCCGCCCGCGCCGTTGATGAGCATGGTGCATGGGCCGAAGGTTTGGCGCGCCTTGGCGGCAGCGGCCTCGACCTGCTCCATCTCGTTGACATCGGCGGTGGCGACCAGAGCCTTGCCGCCCTGCCGCTCGATGGCTTCGCGCACGGGTTCCAATGAACCAGCCGTGCGACCGATGAGCACCACCGAAGCACCTTGCCCCGCCAATCGCGCCGCCAGGTCGGAGCAAAGCGTACCGCCAGCGCCGGTGACGATGGCGACATGACCTTCAAACTGTTTACTCATGATTGGTTCCTGTTGAGTCATTGGAAGAAGTCCGCGGGTTGAGCAGCCGCAGGGGATTGTCGTAAAGCATTTGCCGCAGCAGTTGCGCCAAGGCCGGCTCATCGTCGGGCATCAGACCCCCGGCGACCTGTCGCGCCAGCCAATCGCACAAGATGCGGCGGAAGTATTCGTGGCGGTGCATCGACAGCAGACTGCGGGAGTCGGTGGTCATGCCGGGGAAGACTGAGAGCAGGCTGTAATTGGCGGTGAGGTCGAGGTGGTTGGTGATGCCGTGAAGGTGGTCGTTGAACCACCAGGCCGGGCCCCATGTGAGGTGGCCGGGCTGACCATCGCGGGCAAAGGAACCGGTGAGCGTGGCGAAGGCGGCGTTGTCGGCGGGATTGAGATTGAAAAGCACCGTGCGAGGCAGGGCATCCCGTCGCTCCAGCAAATCCAACAGCCCAGCCAGAGCGTCGATGCGGGTGGGTGTGCCAAGGGCCGCGTACCCCCCCGCCGGCCCGGCCAAGCGGCGCAGGCGGGAACTGGTTTGTCGTTGCGCCCCGATGTGCAGGAGCATCGACCAACCGCGACGAACGTAGCTTTGGCCGCACATCACCATCAGGCCGGTGTGCAGGCGTGTCTGGTCGATTGTTTCAAGGCTGCCGCGGAGCCAGCGATCAAAGTGTGTCCGCGTCTCATTGAGCGTCACCTCGGTGAAACTCACCGCATCCAGGGCATGATCGGCGATGCAGGCCCCGGCCCGCTCAAACACATCCAACCGTTGCTCGACAGCCGCGCCAAAAGCGTCGAAATCACGGATGGCAATCTCCGTGCTGGCCGACAGTTCATCGCACCAACGCCGACCCACCTCCGTGCCCACGGTGAAAATGTCATCGGCACGCAAGGAAGGCAGCACACCAAGCCCCGTGGCCTCGCCCGCCCCCCCCGTTCCCCCCGCCCCCGGATTGGACAACCCCCGCAGTGACAGATGGTGGCTCAAATCTTCCAAGAGCAAATTACTGGTGCAAACGGTTTGCGTCTTGGTCCCGTTGAGCAAGCCCCGCGCCGAGCGGCTCGCATCCCGCAAGGCGCTTTGCGCCCGATCCCAAATATCGGATGCGGAAGCGGCATTGAGCGGGTCGCTGATGCCCAAGGCGCGTTGGAGTTCCAAGGCCGTCCAGTGATGCAGCGGGTTACCCAGCAGTTGCGGAACCGCAGCGGCCCACAAATCAAAGAGTCGCCGATCATCGCCAGCGCCCGTGATCTCGCTCTCCGGCACGCCCAGCATCCGCATGGCGCGGTGCTTGTACGGATCGTGGCGAATCCAAAGCTCCGTCAGGTTGGCGAAGCGGCGATCCGCATCGAGATCGGCGGCGGACAAATGGTTGTGGTAATCAAGCAGCGGCAGCCCCGCGGCATGGTCGTGAAACAACCGCACCGCCAACGGTGACGCCAAGAGCCAATCTGGATTGCCCGGTCCAAGCATGAAGGGTATAATATTCCCAATGAGGATTGATTGCAAGCCTCAATAGGAATCTTAAATTGCCCGCCCAGTCCACTGTCCCCATTCTGCACAAGGCCATTCGGGTCATCCGCGCCTTGAGCGGCCCGGTGGAAATCGGTTCCATTCAACAGCTTGCGGAAGTGGCCGGGGTGGCGACGACCAGTTGCTTCCGCATCGCCAACACTTTGGAGCGGGAGCGTTGGGTGACCAAGCCTGGGCCGGGCGATCCTTATTACCGGCTTTCGGTCGGCCTGCTGCCACTCTTGGAACCGCTGCAAAATGTTCAGCGGCTCGTGGCGCTTTCGCAGTCATCCTTGACCGCGCTGGCGCAGGCCACCAGCTTAAGCGCCAAGCTTTCGGTGCGTGAGGGGCTTGAAGCCGTCACCATCGCCAGGGTCGAACCCAACACCGGCATGTCCATCGGCAGCCCCGTCGGCTCACGCTTCCCCATCGTCGTGGGCTCATCGGGCGCGGCCCTGCTTGCCGCCCTTGCCGACGCGGAAATCCAACGCATCGTCAAGGCCAGCCCACCCCAAGCCTGGGCACACCAACAGCCCAGCGAATTATTGGTGCGGGTGGCGGCCTGTCGCTCCGCGGGCGTCTGCGTGGATGTCGGCTCGTATCACCCCAGCCTCGCGGGCTGGTCGGCGACGATCACAAGCCGCGGCCTCCACGCCGCCGTCACCGTGACGGGATTGACCCAAGACCTTCTTGCCCGTGGCGAATCGCAAATCGTCCCCGCCTTGCGTCAAGCGGCCAAACAACTTCTCAAAGCGGATGCGTCACCGGTTTGATGGAGATTCCCACGAATGAAGATCACCTTGTTACTGCCCCCGAAACCCGATGCTTCCTGGACGCTGGCCGTTCAGGGCGGGGTGCGTTTTGCGGTGACCAAGGCCGCGCCGTCGTTGAGTGGACTGGCCGCGCCGTTTGAGCTTGATGCCCTGCGGCAGGTGCAACAACGCTTCGCCGAAGCGGGGCTGACCTTGGTCGGGCTGGAGGGCGATCAGTTTGACATGAGCCGCATCAAACTGGGCCAACCGGGTCGCCAAGAGGATGTCGAGCGCTATTGCAGGATGTTGGAGAACATGGCCGCGTTGGGCATCAATTTGCTGTGCTACAACTTCATGGCCCGCTTGCCGGGACAGGCGCACGACTGGAGCCGCACCCGCATTGACCTTCCGACGCGAGGCGGAGCGTTGACGACGGCATTTAACTTGGCGCAAGTGCCCATCGCGAATGCCACGGGTGGACTGACCGCCGAGCAACTGTGGAAGAACTATCAATGGTTCATCGAGCGGGTGATGCCCCATGCCCAGCGGGTGGACGTGAAGATGGCCTTGCATCCCGATGATCCGCCGGTGCCGGTATTGGGCGGCATGGCACGCATTTTCGGTACGATGGATGCCTTTCATCGGGCCTATGAAGTGTCCCCGTGCCCTTGCAACGCCGTGACCTTCTGCCAGGCCAACTTCATGCTGATGCCGGGGGATGTCGCGGCCCATGCCAAGGCTCTCGCCAAGCGCATCGCTTTTGTTCACTGGCGCGATGTGGCGGGCACGGCCACGGACTTTCACGAGACCTTCCACGACGACGGCCCGCACGACATGGTGGCCATGATCAAGCTCTACCACCAACTCGGATTCACCGGCCCGATCCGCCTGGATCACGCGCCGCTTATGCACGGCGAACCCGAAGCTTGGATGCCCGGCTACGGCATCCACGGCCGACTACTGGGCGCGGCCTACCTGCGGGGCATCGCGCGCGGCCTGGGCATTGCGATGCAATGACGCCACCGGTTGACCAAGCCCCATCCGTTCACGGCGTCGTGACGCGCATCCCGACCTCGCCAGTCTTTGTTTTCTTGGCCCACGAACCATCCGGCGAGAGCGACACGACCGCAGCGATGGCGGCGATGCCCTCCTTGTCGGGCACGGCTTTCTTAAACACGAATGGGCCGGTGTCACCGGGCTTGAGTTTACGCTGCCCAAACCGTCCCGCCACGCCGGATCGTTGCTGTCCTTTCCACCAGTGCATGTCCACGGTCAGCACGGTCTGTTCCTTGACCAACCCCTCGGCCAGTGTGATCGTGACGACCGCCTCCTGACCCACCTTGGGGTCTTTGGTGGCGGTGACGGTGCCCCAGTCAAACTCTTTCTTCACCACGTTGTCGTCACCCTTGGCAGTGTCCGCTTCCGCATTCCGCGGGGCTTGCGGGGCGGCCTCACCAGACTTTTCACCGGCTTTCTGGCCTTCATCCTTCACGGTGTTCTTGTCCGTGTCGGCGACGATGGGGATGGTCACTTCGGTATTGAGGATTTTGGTGTTCCAAGCGCCGTCGGGACTGGCGTAGATGACCACGGCGATGCGATCCATGCCCTCGCGCGGGCGCACTTCCCACACCACGGTGTAAGGCTTGGTCGAACCGGGGGTGATGTCGATGGGCTTGGGCCGGCCGTAACCGGGGGTGCGTTTGCCACCGGCCAGGGCGTGGATGTCGATGCACAGCTTCTGCGGCTTTTCGATGGTTTCGGTGCCGAAGACGACTTGGATGTCAATCTTGTCACCGACCTTGGCCTGCTTGGGAACGGAGACCGCGCCCCAATCCAGGGTCTTGACGGTGCGATCATCGCCGGTCTTGAGTTCGTTGGACTCTTTGGGCTCGGCCTTGGCGGGCTGTGCGTCATCGGCGGGAGTCGGCGGGGTGTAGCGAATCGGCTTTTGGCCCGAGATCGTGGGGTGCTCGATGGCACCGATGTCACGGATGCCGCCGGTGGGCGGGCGATCGACGAAGTCGTGTTGGGCCGGGCCGTTGAACTGCCAGCTCATCAGTTCGTCGATGGTGGTTTGCGCATCGGCCAAGGTGCCCCGGCTGACGCGCAGGTAGTCCAACGCGCCGACGAGTTTTTCGCCGACGACGAAATCGCTGTCGTTGTCCAGTGAAACGCCGACCTCGGGCGGCGTGCCTTGAAGCGTGCCATTGGATGCCACGCCATCGACGTAAATCGTGACCTGTTTTGCGGCCCGGTCGAACTGCGCCAGCACGTGATGCCAGCGGCCATCGTTGATGGCGACCGCCGCGGACTGGACCGCCTCAGCGCCACCCGCGCGAATGGACAAAGCCGGATGCCCGCCCGCGTCGATCGCCAGCATGTAGCCCGCATCCGCGCCCATCTTGCCGGCGATGGTTCCGCCTGTCTGACCGGCCTCGATGCGAAGCACCGCCTCGATGGCGAAGTTGTTGTCGGTCATGCGCACCGTCTTGCGCTCCCTGCCGCTCACCTCGGTCTTCTTGTCGCCCTCACCCACGGAGAAATCCTTGAGCAGCAGGGGGTTGGCCAGGGTGAAGAATCGCTTGCCATCGAAGGTCACCGCGCCGGGCACCCAGTCTTCGAGCACACCAGCGATGTAGGCGTCGGCGGTGAAACCGTTGCCCGTCAGATCGTTTTGCGGCACGCCACCACTCATGCGGAAGGCTTCGTGGTGGTTGTGAAACCGCTGCGGATAAACGTCATAGCCCAGCACCGTGTTCGCATCGGCCGGCTGCAGACGGAAGTGCCATTCGCCCACCGTGCCGTACAACGACCAAGGCACGAAGACCTTGACGCCGCGATCAATCGCCACCGAGTCATCGGTCAGACGGAAGTCGTGCTTTTCGGGATCGACAATGGGCATGTCATCGGTCGCCCAACCGAACTGCTTGGTGATGACGTTGTTGAGCGGTTCGACGAACTTGCGGTATTCCTCGACGGTGCGGAACGTTTCGCCCTTCCAGCGGCTGTAGATGTTCACAAACGCGCCGGCGAAAAGATTGTTGGCATAGCCGATCTCCGCGGCCTCTTTGAGCGTCCAGTGACTCACCCCCGAACGGTTGTTGACAAAGAGGTTGGCCAGGTAGTGCTGCTGGCTGCCGTGACTGCTGGAGTGGGTCATCGCCGAGCGGAAGTTCAGCGATGAGTTGTGGAACGCCTCGTTCCAGCGGTTGCGGATTTCATGGAAGAAGTAATCGCCCAGGATGCCGCGGTACGCATCGTCGCGCTTGTCGGACCAACCCAGGTTGTTAAACAGATAACCCTTGGCGCCGTGATCGAAGTAGTACGCCTGGTTCTTGTGATACACATTGCGATGGGCCACCCAACCGACGGGATTAATCGAGATATTGTCATAGACATAGGCAGGCCCGATGCCCCAGAACTCGATGCCTCCGAAGTCCTGCTTCTGCAACAGGGTGTCGCGCACCTGGTTGCGGTCGATGAGGATGCGCACCAGAGGCACCTCAGCGGCCATGCGCGCCCCGACGACATTGATGCCCTGCCCGCCGGTGCGGTTGACGACGTTGCCGGCGATTTCACCGACCCAGAGGCCGTTGATATCGATGCCCCGCCCGCCTTGATCGCCGCTGGCGCGGAGGCCGATCTCGTTGAGACGGTTGCGCAGGACGCGGATGTCAATCAGGTCGCCCTGCGGGTTCTGAATCGGCGCGGACTTGTACTCCAAGTCGATGGCTTGGTTGTCAATATTCTCAAAATTGCTGTCGGCGATTTCAATGTCGCGCAGCACAGTCTCTTTCTCCGTGATGAAATGCACGATGCCCGAGCCGGCGGTGTCGCGGATGTCCAAGTGGTGCAGGCGGACGTGTTGGGTGTTGTTGTTGAGACGGATGGCCGCCATCTGGGTGTAGTTGTCGGGCCGCACCCAGTCGCCGGCGCGGGGAGCGTCGTTCAAGTCCCGCGCGTTGCCCCCGGTGAAAGTCAGGCCCGAAACGTCAATGTGCGACTGGCCCTGAATGTCCAGGATGATTTGGTGTTGGGCCACCTCCACAGCCGCGTTGTTGGGGTCGGCATCGTCGGGCAAGCGGACATAAAGCGTGCGGGCGTTGTCACCCTCAGCGGCGAAGTGCCATTCCCCGGCTTCGTCGAGGAATCGCGGCAGGTTCTCCAAGAAAAACGGCGCGTTGGCGTTGGGATGCCGGCGGGGATGGGTGATGGCGATTTTCAACCGCCCCGTCGCGGGGTCATAGCCCGCGGCCTTGGAGGGAAACGGCCCGATGATGGAGAACTCACCGCTGGTGTTGGCGTGATCCATCCAAACCGTCGCGCCTTTGAAAGCGTTGCGGTCGGGGTCGTTGAGCACCTTGGGCGCGTAAATCGAAGTTTCGGGAAAGCCCTTCTCAACCGTCTCGACGCGGAACCACTCCTTGAAGATGTTGTACTCGTGCGTGGGTTTCCAGTTGGGCCAGCGGGCAATGGGCAGGCGAGTGCGTTGGCCATCGGCACCGACAACCCACAGGGCGTTGGGCACGAAATCGCCATCGAGCTTGATCGACCAGAGCTTGTCCGCCGAGGCGTCGGGGAAGCCCGCGGTCTTGGCGTCGGCTGGCGACACCTTTTGCCAACCACCGGCAATCGCATGGGAGCCGGCGAGGGTCGCCTGGCCCTTGCCCCAGGCTGGATCGCTGGTGAGACGGATCGGCTCCTGGGCCGTGCCGGACTCGCCGGCGGTCAACGCGCCTTGATATGAAACGCCACGCTTAAAAACGTAGGTGTGCGTGCCCTTCTCGGCCGCGGCTTTGCCTTGGGCGTTGGCGTCCCAAGGGTGATGCTTCCAAGCCTGATCGCGGGCCTGGCCACTGTTGGCATCGTTGCCCTGGGCAAAATCGATATAGCGCACCGACTGCCCGGCCTCAAAGACAAACGGCAGCGGCGACCAGCGAATCTCCGCCCCGCCCTCCAACTTCACCACCTCGGCCGGCACCGTCGGCTTCCAAACCGCCACCCCGCGATCCTCCCACGCCGGCTTCTCCGTCGCGGGCTTGGCGTCCTGCGCTTGCAAGGTTCCGGCAAACGCCACCAGAGCCAGCAGACCAAACATTCGCATGTCAACCATTTCACAAACCTTTCGCATGGGATCGGGCCACTTTTCGCCCGGTCGAGTTCATTGGGAATCAGTCGTGGGCCGCAGTTCGTATTGGTGAACCGAGGTGGAGGGAACCTCCCGAAGTGTTTGCCGCACTTGGGCCAACCCTTCGAGAATCTTCTGACGGTCAAGGATTGCCTTGCGGGCCGCGGGCATGATGTAGCCGCTCCAACCCTGGTAGGCGTTCCTATCTTTTCGCTCTTGGATTTCCGCGTCGATCTTGGCCACCGCCGTTTGAGGATCAACCGTGCGCCAGTCCTCGCCGATCACCGCCGACATGGCCCGCACCCGCTGCTCCAATTCCATTTTGGTGCCCAGCACCAACTCGCGCAGCTTGACCGCGGCTTGATACTGCGGCGTCTTGGTGTTCGTCGCCAGTTGAATCCCCTGGGCCAGTTCCGCATCTTTGAAAGACCCCACCGAGGTGCCGTCGATGAGCAGTTCGTATTGGCCCTGGGACAGACCGGTGACCGTTAGGCGCTGCTGATTCAGATGTTCATCAAACTCGCTTAACTCAAAACCGCGATTCTTCGCCGGTGTGGGGAAGGGCAGGGCGTGTTCCGTCAACTCGAAAGTGAGTTTCCCATCGCCGGCCTGGATTTTGTCCGCTTGCGCGTTGGTCTGCCGGGTGGCTTTGCGAGCCTTGGAATCAATGACCACATCGTAAACATACGGCGACTCCCCAAGCGCCTCGAGAATGGTTCGCACCATGATCTCCTCGCCGCCCTTGCGCGGATGCACACGATCAATAGTGAGACTGAAGGTGAGGTCCTTGGCCTGCTCCCGCTGTGTGATCGTCTGCAACGGAGCGTGAAGATCAATGAACATGGCCTGGGCTTGATCGGCGATTTGTTTGCCCATCTGGCCAAAGCGTTGCAGTTCAGCGTTGAGGTGCGGCCGCTCCCCGCGGTTGTCCCAACGCTCCAAATTGTCATCGAAGATCGTCGGCGACAAGATCACCACGCGCATCTTTTCGGCTTGGAGTTGCTTGACCAACTCCGTCATGTTGTGGGTGTAGCGGTCG
>JBBRGB010000089.1:0-12769 GCA_038241095.1 Phycisphaerales bacterium | reverse complement strand
GATGCCGCGGAGTTGGTCATTGACGGTGGGCATTGCCGTTACGCCAAGCCCTCGACAATCGTGCGCATCATCCGCGACACCACGGGCACGCATCCCACGCCACCCCGCTTTGAAGTGTTGCGTGACGGGGTGTACGACGAGCGTTACATGCGCAAATTGCTGCGTTGGACGATGCTGTTGATTTGCAGCGGCAACACCTGTCGCTCACCGATGGCCGAGGGGATCGCCAGGCGACAGGCGGCGGATCGTTTTGGGATTGCGCCGGATGAACTCGAAGCGGCCGGGGTGCGGATCATCAGCGGCGGGTTGTTCACCGGGGGCGGCTCGCCGGCGACGCCCGAAGCCGTCGAGGCCACCGCCCGCATGGGCGTCGACATTTCCGCCCATCGTTCCCGCGAAGTCGGCTTTGAGTTGGCCGATGAGGCGGATGTGATTTACTGCATGACCCAGTCGCATCGCCGGGCGATCTTGGAGATGATGCCCCAAGCGGCGAACAAGACGTTCTTACTCGACGAGGCCGGCGACATCGACGACCCCATCGGCACCGATGCCACGGCTTACGAACAAACCGCCGGGGTGATCGCCGCGGCGCTGCAACGCCGGTTCACGGAGCAATGGCCATGAGAATCGCAATCGGAGCCGACCATCGCGGTCGTGAGGTGCGTCTGCACTTGGTTGAAAGCCTCAAGAAACAGGGCCACGAAGTCCTCCTTATGGTCATCGAGGACGAGGGCAGTTGCGACTACCCCGACATCGCATATCCCGTGGGGCAGGCGGTGGCCAAGGGTGACGCGGAGTTGGGGATTCTCATCTGCGGTTCAGGCATCGGCATGTGCATCGCCGCCAACAAGGTCAAAGGCGTTCGTGCGGCGTTGATTCACGACGAGATCGGCGCGGATGTGAGCCGACGTCACAACAACGCCAACGTGATGTGCCTGCCCGCCGACATGCTGGGCATGAGGATCATCGACCGCATCGTGACGACGTGGATGCAGACCCCGTTTGAGGGTGGCCGCCACGCTCGCCGGGTGGAGAAGATCGGCGTCATCGAGCGCGGCGAGGACCCTCGCCAAGTCTCGCCCATGCCCACCGCGCCACCGGCGCAATCGTTACCCCCAACGCACCCGCCCTTGGAACTCCGCCCCGCGACGGCGTGAGTGGGAATAGTCCCCATGCAAATCGAACCTCCCGCCCCTTGCCGTCAACTGACAACCCTCCAACTCCAAACCGACCTCTGCGTCATCGGCGGAGGCTTGGCGGGAACGTGTTGCGCCTTGGCCGCCGCACGGGCCGGCATCCGCGTCGTGCTTGTGCAGGACCGACCCGTCCTGGGTGGCAACGCCTCAAGCGAAGTGCGGCTATGGGTGCTCGGTGCCACCGCCCACATGTCCAACAACAATCGCTGGGCACGCGAAGGCGGCATCGTCGATGAAATCCTCGTCGAAAACATGCACCGCAACCCCGAGGGCAACCCCCTGATCTTCGACACCATCCTCTTGGAAAAGGTGGACGAGGAACCCAACATCACCCTGCTGCTCAACACCGCGGCGATTGAAGTTGAAAAGCACGCCGACGACCGCATTGCCGCCATCAAGGCGTTTTGCGGCCAGAACGCCACGCTCTACCACATCACCGCCCCGCTTTTCTGTGACGCTTCGGGCGATGGCATCGCGGCCTTCCTGGCTGGCGCGGCCTTTCGCATGGGGGCCGAGGGCGTCGGAGAGTTCGACGAAAAGTTCGCACCCGACGAAGCCTACGGCCACCTCCTGGGCCACTCGATGTATTTCTCCTCCAAGGACACCGGCCGAGCCGTGCGCTTCGTCGCCCCGAGTTTCGCCCTGAAAAACATCGAGAAGGAAATCCCCCGCTTCGGTCGCTTCGACGCCAAGACCTTCGGCTGCCAACTCTGGTGGATCGAATACGGCGGACGCCTGGACACCATCGGCGACTCCGAAAAAATCAAGTGGGAACTCTGGCGCGTGGTGTACGGCGTGTGGGACTACATCAAGAACTCCGGCAAGTTCCCCGAAGCCGCCAACCTCACCCTCGAATGGGTCAGCGCCATCCCCGGCAAGCGTGAAAGCCGACGCTTCGAGGGCGATGTCATGCTCACCCAGCGCGACATCATCGAGCAGCGACCCTTTGCGGACACCGTGAGTTTCGGCGGCTGGTCGATCGACCTTCACCCGGCCGACGGGGTTTACAGCCCGCGGTACGGCTGCGACCAATGGCATTCGCAGGGCGTTTACGCGATCCCCTACCGCTGCATGTACAGCCGCAACATCGCCAACCTTTTCACCGCCGGCCGAATCATCAGCGCGTCGCACGTGGCCTTCGGCTCCACACGGGTCATGGGTACTTGTGCTCACGGCGCGCAGGCGGTGGGCTTGGCGGCGGCGCAGTGTCTGCGCGACAAGTGCCTGCCCCGCGAGCTGTCCTGCGGGCTGGCCTTGCAGCGCTTGCAACGCGATCTTTCACGGTTGGGCCAGCACATGCCGGGCGTCACCGTGACGGACGATGAAGACTTGGCGAGGCGGGCGACGATCACCGCCAGCAGTCAACTGCGGTTGTCGGGTTTCGATCCCGACCCGGAACAATTGAAGCTCAACATCGGCTGGGGCCAGATGCTGCCAGTTCTGCCGGGCAAAGCGCCGCGCGTCACCGTCCATCTTTCAGCCAGTGAAGCCACCCGCGTGGAGTTGCAGTTACGGGTGAGCAGCCGGGTTGAAAATCACAGCCCGAATGTGACACTGGCGTCGAAGGTGGTGGAACTGCCCGCCGGTGACGATCAACCCGTGGTCTTTGATTTCGATGCGGTGATCGACGAACCACGCTATGCGTTTTATTGTGTGATGGCCAATGACAAGGTGACGTTGCGTTTGAGTGAGCAGCGGGTGACGGGCGTGCTGGCGGTGGGTTATAAAAAAACGCATGAGTCAGCCACCGACATCGGGGTGGAGAAGTTCGAGATATGGCCGCCTCGCCGTCGCCCCGCGGGACAAAACTTCGCCTGCCGCATCGAACCGCCGTTAACGGCCTTCGGCCCGGAAAACGTCATCACCGGCCCATCCCGCCCTGTGTCACAGCCCAACGCCTGGGTCGCCGACTTCGCCGACCCCGCGCCGTCGCTGACGTTGCAATGGCCCGAACCGCAAACCATCAGCCGGGTCATCCTGATGTTCGATCCCGACTATGACCACCCGATGGAATCGGTGCTCATGGGTCACCCTGAACGCGACATGCCGTTCTGTGTCAAGGGTTTTGCCATTCTCGACGGGGAAGGTCGTGTGCTGCATGAATGCCAAGACAACCACCAAGCCCGGGTGGAGGTGAAGTTCGTAACCCCGGTGACAACAGCGCGGCTGCACATCGCCATCAAGCAAAGCCAAGGCCCCTGTCCCGCGGCGATCTTCACCGTGCGCTGTTACGCCTGAAATCGTCGTTGCCCTCAATGGCAAGCGATGAGGAAATTGCTAGAATGTCGCGCCCACGCCGGTGTGGCGGAATTGGCAGACGCAGCGGATTCAAAATCCGCCGGGGCCACAAACCCCGTGTGGGTTCGACTCCCACCTCCGGCATTAAGCCCCGCGCAAGCGGGGTTTTTTGTTCGCTTTATGGAGAAGATCGAGGTGGTTCACACGCCCAGGCACAGGAGTTGGCTCAACATGGCCGAGTGCGAGTTGAGCGTGCTGGAGAAACAGTGCTCGGGCGACGGAGTGCGCGATGGGACAACCTTGCGCCAGCGGGTCGGGTTGTGGCAGTCGGGTCGCAATACCCAAAGCAAGACGATCGACTGGCAATTCAAGACCGCCGACGCGAGAATCAAGCTCCGAAGGCTGTACCCGCAAGTTCAATTGACTTGAACCACGAGGATTAGCCGTTACTTCAGAAAGATTGGGAAATGCCCCGAACCATCCCCAACCGGCCTCGGCAAGCCGTGAGCTTGGGAATCGGGACCGCAGACAGTTGGGCTTATCTGCGGTTTCATCCGACCGGGAACCTTTCCCAAGCCGGGGCGTCAAACCTTGAAGACCCCGGATTTCGCCCCCGGAACTCCTCCCCAAAAATCGCCCCTCATGCGGAGTCTCACCATGAAACGCCCCCCCAGCCCCACCCGCTCCACGACACTACATTCCCGCCTGTCGGCCCACGCCATGACTTTGCAGCTGACCCTCCTGCCGGGCAACCTTGCCTTGGCTGACGGGTTGATTGTCATCGAGCCACCGCCCCGGCCGATTCCCCTGCCTCCGGGGCACTTCGTCTTTGCCCCGCTGCGGGTGGAGTACCACCACGTCACCGTCACCATCAAAGACCAAGTCGCCATCACCGAGATCGATCAGGTTTTCGTCAACCCCAACGATCAGCGGCTCGAAGGCCAATACATCTTTCCCATTCCCGAAGGTGCCCGCATCGACAAGTTTTCCATGGATGTCAACGGCAAGATGGTCGATGCCGAACTGCTCGACGCCGCCAAGGCGCGCAAGATTTACGAAGACATCGTCCGCAGCATGAAAGACCCGGCCCTCTTGGAGTACGCCGGCCGGGGCATGTTCAAGGCCCGCATTTTCCCCATCGAACCGCACAGCAAAAAGCAGGTGAAGCTGCGCTACACGCAACTGCTCAAACAGGATAGTGGCGTGACGAGTTACACCTACCCGCTCAACACGGAGAAGTTTTCCGCCGGGGCGATTGAAAGCGTGTCGGTGAAGGTCGAGTTGAAATGCACCAAGCCCATCGCTTCGATTTATTCCCCCAGCCACACGGTGGAGATCAAGCGGCATGGCGAAAACGAAGCGGTCGTCGGCTTCGAGGCCAAAAACGTCAAGCCCGACACCGACTTCCAGCTTTACTTCGCCACCACCAAGGAAAAGGACGACATCGGTCTGTCGCTGCTGACTTACGCTGACGACGGTGCCAATGCCCAAGGCGGCTACTTCCTCCTCCTAGCCTCGCCGGCATGGAAGACCAAGGCCGACGCGGTGGTCAAGAAAGACGTGGTGCTGGTCATCGATACCTCCGGTTCGATGGCGGGCAAGAAACTCGAACAGGCCAAAAAGGCCTTGGACTTCGTCGTCGCCAACCTCAACGAGGGCGACCGTTTCGAGATCATCCGTTTCTCCACTGAGGCCGAGCCGCTCTTTGGCGAGCTTGCGGCCAATGACAAACGCAATAGGGATCGGGCCGCGATGTTCGTCGCCGACTTGAAGCCCATCGGCGGCACCGCCATCCACGACGCCGTTAAATACGCCGCGGCCACCCTTGCCAAACGATCCGTCAACACCCGCCCCGGCGTGGTCATCTTCCTCACCGACGGTCGGCCGACCATCGGCAACACCGATGAGGATTCCATCGTCGCCGCCGCGGGCCAAGACCCTTACCGCGTCTTTTGCTTCGGCATCGGCTCCGATGTCAACACGCATCTGCTCGACAAGATCGCCGAGAAGACGCGGGGCACGCCGCAGTACGTCCTGCCCGATGAAGACATCGAGGTCAAGGTCTCGCGCTTCTATGAAAAGATCAGCAACCCTGTGCTGGCGAATCTGGAGTTGAGCTTCACGGGTGATCTGCGGGTGAAACAGCTTTACCCCGCGCCGCTGCCCGACCTTTTCCAAGGGGATCAACTGGCGATTCTGGGGCGGTACTCGGGTGGCGGGGACAGCGCCATCGTGCTGACCGGCATGGTCAACGGCGAGAAACGCACCATCACCATGGAAGGCTCATTTGCGAAATCGGGTGGGGCTGAGGCCGACTTGGCGTTCATTCCCAAGCTCTGGGCCACCCGTCGCGTCGGTTATCTGCTCGATGAAATCCGTCTGCATGGCGAGAGTGCCGAGCTGCGCGAGGAAGTGACGCAACTGGCGCGAACCTATGGCATCGTCACACCCTACACCGCCTACCTCATCGTCGAGGACGAGGCCCAGCGCAACGTGCCGATGGCGGGGCGAACGCTCCAGGCCCCGGCCCAAGATGCCCGCGTGCAACGAGAACTGGAAGGCGCGTACCGTCAGATGGGGGAGGCCAAGAGCGGCGACGGTGCGGTGGCGGGGTCGCAGTCGGTTAACTCGCTCAAGAGTGCCACCACCCCCGCGGCCCCGACGACCGCCAATGAAAGCGCCCTGCGAGGCTTGACAGGCCAGTCCGCCGCCGACGCCTTGGCCACCGGTGGCTACAAGCTCGACACCGACGCGGGCCGGGCCGCGCAAAGCGTGCAGCAAGCTCAGGCCAACGCCCGCTACGTCAAGGGCCGGACGTTCTATCAGAACGGCTCGCAATGGGTCGATGCCGATGTGCAGAAGCAAAGCGCCCAAGCCCGGCGCGTCCGCGTGACCTTCAACAGCGAAGGCTATTTTGAACTGCTGGCCAAACACCCCGAAGCGGCGCAGTGGCTGGCCCTTGGCCGCAACGTGCAGGTGGTGTTGGATGGCACGATCTACGACGTGGTCGAAGCGGGGTAAAATGGATTGCCATGCGACGCGCTGAAGCCTTGGACATATTGAAATCGCACAAGCGGCAGCTTGCCGCTCTGGGCGTGGAATCCGCCCGGCTCTTCGGCTCCACCGCCCGCGATCAGGCCGGGCCGGGCAGCGATGTCGATGTGCTGGTGAAGATCGATCGCGCCAGCCGTGTGTTCAGCCTGCTGAACCTCATTGAGATTCAGCAATATCTAGAAGACATCATGGGCGTACACGTCGATGTCGGCGAGGCCGAGACATTAAGGCCCGAAGTGCGACAAGAGGTGCTAAGGGAGGCGCTGGATGTCGAGTAGGTCTTGGCAACTGCGCATTTCGGACATGCTCCAAGCCGCCGGCGCGGCTCGTGGGTTTGCCAAAGATAAGTCGCCTGCGTCACTGGCCCAAGACGAACAACTGCTCTCTGCGATCATGTTTCAATTGATCATCATCGGTGAGGCCGCGTGACACATCCCGGAAGATGTCCGTCAACGACACCCCAAGATTCCTTGGCGACAATTGCGGGCCTTCCGCAATTTTGCTGCTCACGTCTATTTTGAGTTGCGGCCCCAAGACATCTGGAACGTCGTGGAACATGACCTGCCCACCTTGATGGAGCAGTTAGGGATCATCGCCACTGAGCAAGAGAAGGCCTGAACTCAGGGCCGATGCCACTGCCCGCAGCCGACGCAGAGAGGAAGTTGATGCCAGTCGCCTTGGGCGTGGAGTGTGGCGGGCCGGGCGACGCGTTGCCAGATGGCCGCGAGAGGTTCGACACTGGCATCGCCGAGTTTGCCTTGGCCCAGCCAGTCCTGATCGCACAGGGCGACGGTGCCATCGGAGAGGATGCTCATACGCTGGCCAAGCTGCCGGCAAGTGCCGCGGCGGGGCGAGGCCATGTGCCACGGTGACAATGCGGGCATCAGGTCGCGGCCTGATGTCCGACTTCCCGCGTATGGGTCGTCGCCGGAGGCGGTGACGCTTGCGTTGTCCAAGCCCCTTCCGGGGGTTGTCGGTTCGATCACGGCTTGGCCGGTGAAGTGCGTCCAGCGGTCAAAGAACGTCTCCATGTCGGGCAGGGTGTCGGGCGTCTTGACCAATCGCGGCACGATCCACGGCAGCCGCCGGCCCGCGGCGTTGCGCGTGTTGAGCAGCCACTCTAGGCTGGCGATGAGCGTGGCGAACTCGTCACTGCCCATGACCTTCCCGTACACCGCGGCGGTGTCGGCGTTCATGCGAACAGTGATGACATCGACGTGCGCTTCAAGCAGCCGCGCCACCTGAGCGCGCGATCCGAGCAGATCAGTTTCGATGGCGATGGCCAGCACACCGGCTTTGCGCGCCGCTGTCACGATCTCTTCCCATTGCGGGTGCAGCATGGCGTCGCCAAGACCACCCAAAGTCAGTGCCACATCGGGTACGGCCCCGAGTTGCCCGATCAAACGCAAGGCCAAATCCAACGGCATGTCGGGGCGGAGAAGATCAATGTGATGTTGCGGAACAATCAGCCCGTTGACTGCGCGGCGCGGGGTGAGTTCCAAGGTGATTTGCTGGGGCAAGGGAGGCGCGGTGATTGAGCCGCGCTGTCGCAGCGTGGTGAAAGATGTCACGATCTCAGTGGCGTCGGCCTGCGCTAAACGCAAGCTTGGTTCGGTGGCCAGGGCGTCGATCGCAGCCCGGGCGCGGGGGGTGTCGTAAATGAAACGTTGCCCACAGGAGCGCACGGCCGGGGCGATCTGCACGCAGACATCGCGGCCAATCGGATCGGCTTGGGCGTGGCCGGGGTTATAGGCCAGCATTCGTCCGATGTCGGCCTTGTGTTGTGCCAACCGTTCCAACAGACCACGACTGACCGCCACGCCACACAAGCCCGGCGGGGCCTGCGTGAAGGTCAGTTGCATGGCCTCGATGTTTTGCCGATGCAGCGCCAACACCCGTTGACACAACGCCGTGTCCACCAGTGGCCAGTCCGGCCCGACCAGCAACGCCGACTCCGCCCCGTGCCGCACCATCGCCGCCGCCAACGGCCCGGCTGGCAACAACTCGTCATAACAGGTCGCCCCGCCCAACCCCCCGCGCCACGCGCTCAACGCCCAAGCCCGCGCCGCCCGCGTGAAATGAACATCCTCCTCACGACGACACCCTTTGCTCCCAAACACGCTTGCTGGTTTAGCGAGGCCCTCCAAAATCGCCGCATCAAAACCCGAATCCTCCCCCCCAGTCACCAACACAATCTCTTCCACCAACGCCACGGCGGCGACGCGCTCCAACACATGCCGCAACACCGGCTTGCCGGCCAGCGGCGCAAGGACAGCCGAGGGCAACCCCAGCAGCCCGCGGCGAAAATCGACGGGAATCAAGGCCACTACACCGGGCATGGTGACTCCGACAAAGTTTGTTCAAGTCTTGACAACGCCGCTTGGCAGATGGCCAGAAACTCGCCACACGACTCGTCGAGCCACTTCAAGTTTTCCATATCGCGTTCCAACTGTTTGCGTTGCGTGGCTAAGGCATCGTCACCGGGCGCGTGGGCGATGGCGCGGTCGGCGCGGTGGCGTTTGAATGTGCCCAGGGTGTTGAGTTCGTTGAGCAGGCCGAAGGCTTCGTCGAGTTCCTCGACCCGCTTCTGATTTCTGATGACTCGGGCGAACAGTTTTTCGACACGGGCTTCGTCACGCTGATGATCCAGAATTTGCCGCAGAAGCGGGGTGGTGTCGCGTGTGAGTCGCGCCAGTTCCTGAATCTCACCGATGCGTTTGGTGAGCTGCGCCGCGGCCTGTTTTACTTTGTCCAGTCGAAGCTCACGCGAAGCGACAGGCAGTCTCGGCACCGCGTGGGTCGCATGGGCCGCCAAGGCCTCCGCCAGCGTCAATCGTTGCGTGTGCAGTTTCGCCAGCCCGCCTTCGGTGGCGTCGATGACCATTTGTTTGGCCTCGGCGAAGTCGCGTTCAAACTGCTTCAAGTAGGTGAGCATCTGCTCATCGCTGTACACGGGCTGGTCGTGGATGTCGCGGTGGCCACTCAGGTGGCCGCGATGGCGAACGATGCGTTGCCACTCCATCATTTCCACCGTGTTGAAGGCGTTGAGTTCCGGTGCCCAGACATCGTGGATGGCCGTGCCGGGGCAGTAGTAAAGCCCTTCGGAAAAGGCCAGGTCCTGGCCCACGAGGATGATGGGGTCGCAGCCCAAGTGCTGCGCCAGGTAAAACGAAAGATGCGCCACGGTCGTGCCCGGCTTGATGCGTTTGATGTCGGGAGCGACGGGGCCCAGCAGGCGGTTTAGAAAGTTGTCGCGGGTGACACGCCGCGGGCCGGGAAAGTTATCCAGCACCGCTGGGTTAACCTTCGGCTCGGCGACCAGCGTGACGCGCTGCAACGTCGGCAGACCCTCGTAAAAGCGCTGCGAGATTTCGTGATAGTCCAAAGCGGTGACGAAGTCCGGCTCGATGCCACGATCCAACAGCGGCTTCAACGTGGTCTGCGCGGCGATGACCACCACTTTGCTTCGCGTCGCCGGATCACGCAATAGGTCGATATTTTTCGCTAGGCTCGGCCCCGCGCCGACACAGACGGCGGGGAAACCCACGGCTGCGTTGTGCAGTGCATCGGTATCGGCCCCGCCGACGTAGTGGGCGAGGTTGGCCGTGAGATTCTCCATCGTCCGGGCGCTGTTGACCAAGGCCGTGGCCATGTTCATGCGGCAATAGGCCAGCAGGTCCGTCACCAGTTGGCCGAAGTTCTGCAGGGCCGCAGCGTGGCGTTGCCGCGTGGGTGGATGCGTCACCAGCACCGCCCCCTGCGTCAGCACGCCGGCGAAGCGCTCGATGCGACCCAACAGCGTGCCGCGATCCACCTCGCCGGTGAGAACCACCACGCCCGGCTTGCCTAGCCAAGCGCTGTGATCCACCCGTTCCAGCACCGCCCGCAAAACCGTGACATCCGGCTCGTACACCAAGAGCAGCGTGCCATCGGTCAACTCGGCCCCCACGGCCGCGACGTGATAGCCCAAGCCCATGCCCAGCATGACCACGCCGGCGTGCTTGGCCAAGTCCACCGGCTCGATGAGTTTGCGGGCCTCGGCCAGTGGGTCGTAACGACTGGCCAAGAGCAGCGGCCGCGCGGCGGTGGCGTCACCCGCGCCATCGGCGATGTCCGTCGCCGGCAGCGAAGCGGTGGCCTGCCCGCCCCGCGCCATAGACCACTCCAGCGCCGCGGGGATCGTGGCCGCCAGTTCTTGCGCCAAGGCCGGGTTGGTGTGCGACAGGGCCGCGAGGTTGTTGCTGAGGATGTCGTGGGGCTGGGCCATGACGATGGGTGCATTATCGGCCACGCGCGACGAATGTCCATAACGCGATGCAGTCGCACCTTATCAAAGCCCAAGGGCGTAAGCCCTAGGTCGATCCAGCCTGTGCGTCGATTGCGGGCGCTGTCCACCTTCCACCGCAGGCTCACGCCTTGCGGCTCGGACAAGACGGCGCTCCCGCGATTCACACCAGGCCCGCGGTGCCGGTGGCGATCGGGGCGGTGACGTACTCGCGCGGGTCGGTGATCTTGCCACGCAGGGCGCTGGCGGCGACAGTCAACGGGCTGGCGAGGTACACGCCAGCGTCCTTGTGGCCCATGCGGCCAGGGAAGTTGCGGTTGGTCGTGCTGATGCAGGTGATCGGCTCATTCAGCCGTCCAAACGTGTCGGCAGGCCCGCCCAAACATGCGGCGCAACCCGACGGGCCCATCTGACAGCCCGCGTCTTGCAACACCTGATAAATGCTCTTGCCCGCCCACTTGTCCGGCCCCGCCGGCCCGGGCTTGCCCACCTCGACGCCGTACAGATTCATCCGCAGCATGTCGGCGTGAACCTCCGTCGAGCCGGGCACCACGAACGTCGGCACCTTGACCGTGTTGCCCTTCAAGATCGAGGCCGCGAAAATCATGTCCGTGATCTTCCCACCCGTACACGAACCGATGTACGCCCGATCCACCTTCACGTCCGAACAGTTGCGGGCCGTGTCCTTGTTGTCCGGGCTGTGCGGCTTGGCGACCATCGGCTCCATGATGCCCAAGTCCCAGGCGTGCTCGTAGCAATACATGGCCCCGGCATCGTCGCGGTACACCGTCCATTCGGGCCGATTGCTGCGGGCACGGACGTATTGCAGCGTCTTTTCATCGACATCGCACACGCCGTTCTTGCCCCCAGCTTCGATGGCCATGTTGGTCAAGGTCATGCGGTCTTCGAGGGTCAGCGAGGTGATGCCCTCGCCGTTGAAATACATGGTCTTATAGGTCGCGCCGCTGACGCTGACTTCGCCGATGACCGCCAGGATCAAATCCTTGGCCGTCAGGTAGGGCGGAATCTCGCCATGGAAGGTGAACTTCATCGTCGGCGGCACCTTGAGCCAGGTCTTGCCCGTGCCCAGGGTGAAAGCCGCGTCAGTGTTGCCCACGCCCGTGGCGAACTGGCCAAAGGCCCCGGCGGTGCAGGTGTGGCTGTCGGTGCCCAGCATGATCTCACCGGGCCGAATGTGGCCTTCCTCCGGCAGGGCCTTGTGGCACACGCCCTTGTAATTGGTCTTGGTCGGGTCGCGGTAGGGGTTGGGCATGCCCGGCTCGTTCTTGACGAACTCCGGGTCGTAGTAGTACTTCAACCCCTGCTGCCGCACGAAGTCGCGCAGAATCTGCACGTTGCGATGGCACTTCTCATCGGCGGTGAAGATGTAATGGTCGGGGATGATGACCACGCGGGAAGGGTCCCAAACCTTGGCCTCCTTGCCGAACTGTTCCTGAAAGATGCCGATGGTGCCCGGCCCGCAGACATCGTGGGTCATCAGGACATCGACGTTGACCCAGACGTTGTCGCCGGGGTTGACGCCCTCGTTCAAACGCCCGGCATGGGCGGCGAGGATTTTTTCGGTCATGGTCATGGGTTGGGCCATGGGAGGCTCCTTGAAGTCGGTGCTGCGTGGATGGCCTGGCAATCGCGCTTGGTGACGCGATTGCGGCCGAGTTGCACATTGTAGCGAAGGCACTGGCGCGTTGAAGCAATCATCAGCGCATCAGCCGAGGGGCGTAAGCCCCCGGTTGCCTTGTTGCCTTGTCCGAGACGCAAGGCGTAAGCCTGCGGTGGAAGGTGGACGGCGTACCAATCGCAGGCACGGGGTGGATCGACCGGGGGCTTACGCCCCTCGGCTCTGATATGCTTCGACCTGTCAAGTTGTCGGTGGGGGTTCTACATCAGAGGGTTTTTCCGGTTGGGGGTGTTGGTTGAATGAAAAGCTGGAGTCCGGCGGCTTTGGCGACGATTGATCCCTCTGATATTCGCGTGT
>JBBRGB010000088.1:0-12919 GCA_038241095.1 Phycisphaerales bacterium | reverse complement strand
ATTACGTCCCCATATTCCCCGCACCTCTTTCGCCTCAACCAAACAAGGGTCACGCCCCATGACCAACCTCAAGACTCAAGACTCAAGACTCAAGACTTTCGCCGGCTTTACCTTGATCGAACTGCTGGTGGTCATTTCCATCATCGCCCTGCTCATCGCCATGCTTCTGCCGGCCTTGGGCGCGGCCCGCGAAGCCGGCAAAACCCTCACCTGCGTCACCAACCAGAAACAGATCGGCCTGGCGGTCAACAACTACGTGGTGGACAACCGCAACCTCCTGCCGCAGATGGACAAGATTGACCGCACCCTTACCTACTACGGCGTGAGCCGCGACGCCGACAAAACCAAGGCATGGACCTGCCCGTCGCGCAATCAAGGGCTTTCCTACGTGACTGATGTAAACCCCGTGAGCTACTGCATGAGCCGCAACTTGCTCGAATACACCGTGACCCGCAAGCTCGACAGTGTGGTGCATTCGCACAGCGAGGCGTATCTGACCGGTGATGGCCGGGAAAACTTCTCCTGGGGCACGTGGATTTTCATTGATTCCACCGGAATCATGCCGTACCCCAACTGGGAAGTTGCCACCAATTTCTACTCCGCGGGCAACAAACTCAGCGACGGTGTTTACGACCCGCAGATGGATCAGGACGCCCCAGGCGGGCCGTCCGGTGTGCGTTACCGTCACAAGGGCGATGAGGCCGTGGCCGTTGGTTTCCTCGATGGTCACGCCAACGTCTTTACCGTGGGCAAGTTGGAAAAGCGGTTTTTCATCACACGCTGGTGAAAGCCCACAGCTTTGGCGTCTTTAGCCATTCACGCCGAGTCGTGAAGTTGTGAGGCTCAAGGTGCAAGACTCACCCTGCCTTCCTTGGTGAACTTTGGTGTCCTTGGTGGTTAATCCCTCTTCTTCCCACTCTCTCCCTCTCTCACCGAAAGTGCTTCCATGATGACACGCATTTTTCTTTCGATCCTGCTGACCATGACCCTCTGCACCCTCGCCATCGCCAAGCCCGTCAAAACCGAGGTCGTCAAGACCGCTGACGGTTGGCAACTGCTCCGCGATGGCAAGCCCTATATCGTCAAGGGCGCGGGAGGCGACGCCTCCAAGGAACTGCTGGCCAAGCTCGGCGGCAACAGCTTCCGCACCTGGGGCGCGGATGACAAAACCCTGGCCCTGCTCGACGAAGCCCAGAAGCACGGGCTGACCGTCACCGTCGGCATCTGGTTGGGTCACGAACGGCACAACTTCAACTACAACGATGTGAAGATGGTCGCCGAGCAGTACCAGCGGGCCAAGGCCGTCATCGAGAAATACAAGGATCACCCCGCGGTGCTGGCCTGGGGCATTGGCAACGAAATGGAAGGCCCCGCCGGTGACAATGCCGCCATTTGGTCGGCCGTGCAGAACATCGCCACCATGGCGCACAAGCTCGACCCCAACCACCCCACCATGACCACCATCGCCGAGGTTGGCGGAAGCAAGGTCGCCAACATTCACGCCCTGTGCCCGGACATCGACATCATCGGCATCAACACCTATGCCGGGGCGCAGTCGATCCCCGACCGTTACCGCAAGGTCGCGCCGGAAAACCCCAAGCCCTACATCGTCACGGAGTTTGGCCCGGCAGGTGTGTGGGAAGTGGGCAAGAACGACCTTGGCGCGATTGACGAACCCAACAGCACGGAAAAGGTCCGCTGGTACCGCGAGGCTTACGAGGCCTTCGCCAAGGACACGCAAAACTGCCTGGGGACTTACGCCTTTACCTGGGGCCACAAGCAGGAAGCGACCTCGACGTGGTTCGGCCTGTTCCTGCCCGATGGCAACAAGACCCCGGCGGTCGATGCCTTGGCGGAACTCTGGTCGGGCAAGAAGCCGGGCAATTTGTCGCCCGAAATCAAGAGCCTGACGCTGAGCAAGAATGATGGCTTGAAGCCCGGCGAAACCTTCACCGCCAAGTTGGATGTCAGCGATCCCGAAGGTGACAAATTGGAGGTCAAGTGGGTGCTGCTTCAGGACAGCCGGAACTACAACACGGGCGGGGATCATCAGGAAGCGCCGCCTTCTTACGACAGTGCGATTGTCAAGAGCGACGGCAACGGGGCGGAGGTGAAAGTGCCCGAGGATGGCGGGCTGTATCGCTTGTACGCCTTCATCGCTGATGGGCAAGGTGGCGGGGCGATGGCCAACGCGGTGCTGCTGGTGCAAAGCGAGAAGGACGCGCAGGCGGCCGCCAAAGTGCCAGCGGGCAAGGGCGTGAAACTGCCGTTTGCCTTGATGGAGGAAGGCGTGGCCGCGGCATACATTCCCTCGGGCTGGATGGGTGAAACCGGTGCCATCGCCATGAACCCCGGCGACACCGACAACCCCCACAGCGGCAAGACGAGCCTCAAGGTCAGCTTCAACGCCAACGCGGGCTGGGGCGGCGTGGTCTGGCAAAGCCCCGCCAACGACTGGGGCGATCAGGCCGGCGGCTTCGACCTCACCGGCGCGACCAAGCTCACCTTCTGGGCACGCGGCGACAAGGGCGGCGAAAAAGTGAAGTTCGGCTTCGGCGTCATCGGACGCGACAAAACCTACTTCGACACCGCCAAGGGCGAAACCGAAGTCACGCTGACCCCCGAATGGAAGCAATACACCATCGACCTGAGCAACAAAGACCTCAAGCGCATCAAGAGCGGTTTCTTCTGGAGCCTCGCGGGGCAAGGCGCGCCGCTGAGCTTCCACTTGGACGACATTCGTTACGAGTGATGTAGTGAATGTCGTCGATTAGCTGATGGCCGTCATGCACTGGCGGGGCTGGCCGCAGGAAGGGCATGCGGTCATGCGTTCGAGCTTGCGCAAGTAGGCCACCACCGCCGAGACCATCGTGGCGTGGCTCCAAGTCAACGGTGACACCGATAGCGGAGCGTTGGTGTAGGGATGGACCTGCTCGGCCAGCACACCCGACGCAAGCGCGTGGCTGGCGACCCATTCAAAGATCGGCTGCGCCTGCCGGAGTTCATCGGCGGTCTTGGCCTTGGCCACGTGCCACTCCGCCAACCACAGCGTCCCGATGAACCAGGGATTGCCCGGCACATTCTTGTCACTGCCATCGTGTACGCGATGATAGGTGTCGTTCTCGTACCGCGCCAGCCCCCCCACCGGCGTCTTGACCCAGAGCTTCTCCCGAATGGCCGCCATCGTGGCGACCATCCGCGGGTCATGCGGCGAAAGCAGCCCGAACATGAAGATGCCGCACAAGGAACAGTCGATGCCATCGTCGTATTCCAAGTCCAGATGCTCGCCATGCGTGATGGCGCCCTGGCCATCCTCGGCGAAGCCGTCATCCACGGGTTGCGGCATTCGCCCGGCCATGACTTCACCCATGAGTCGCGCGGTGCGACTGTGATCCAAGGGCACGATTCGCCGCAGGAATCGGCCTTGCTCTTCGTTCCAGAAATGCTTGCCAAAGGCGTCGCGCATCTGCTCGGCGGCCTTGCCGTAGGCCTGCGCCCGCCGCACATCGCCGAAGCAAGTGGCAAACTGCCAAGCCGCTTGAAGGCCGCCGTACACCGCCGCGAGGGTGAAGGCGTTGACGCCCCAGCGTTCCTCCCAGAGGTCGTAGCTGGGCAGGGGCAGTTGCGTATCGGGGTCGCGGAAGCGGAGCAGGAAGTCGGCCGCGGGCACGATGAGTTGCAGCCACAGCGGGCGGACAAACTCGATGTCGCGGTATTGGAGGTAATGCCGCCACAAGGCCCAGACGACCAGGGCGGTTTCATCTTCCTGAATGGGCAACTGAGGTCGGCCCAAGCTGATCCAAGGATGCCAGCTTGAGGCGGGCGTGCCGTCGGGATTGTACTTGTGCAGGAAGTAGCCATGCTCGCTAATGATTTTGGCGCAGAGGGAGTAGAAGGATCGCGCCACATCGGGAAACCCTGCGTCGTCCAAAGCCGCGGCCACCAGCGCGCCATCGCGGGGCCAGAGGTAGCTGTAAGTATCGCGGGAGAACTGCATGATGTCGCTGTCGTTGGCGGCGATGATCGCGCCGCCGTTGTCGATCTGCGTGCGCATGACCAAGAGCGAGCGTTTGAAGAGGTCGGTGACGCGGTCCGACAGGCCACCTTCTTCAATGGTGGGAAACTCCGTGCGTGACGCGGCAAGCCAGAGCCGCCAGTAAGCGCGGGTGCGCTCGACGACGCCTTGCGGCGTTTCGCGGTGCAGGAAGCGATGCAGGCCGTCGATGTCCTTGTGCGACTGGCCGCAGCCGATGACGAGATAAACCGTTTGCGTGCCGTGGGCCGGGAGTTGCACGTTGATCATCATGGTCGAATCGACGGCCCCTTGGGCGATGGAGTTGCCGCCCAACTGTCCATCCTCGGCATCGCGCCACGTCCCCTCCGCGGAGCCGAAGCCGGCGTTGCCGGTGGCGAACTCGTCGATGTGCTGCTCGCCGTCGGCATACCACGTGGCCATGACATAACGCGCGCCTTGGTAGTGAATCAGGCAGCGCAGCGTGGGGTCGAAATAGACCGTGTCGCCGACCCTCGATCCGTTGATGGCGAAGTTGTTGTGATGGTAAAGCTGCAGGACGCGGGCCTCGTCGCAGCGGTTGGTGATGTCCACCCGCCGCACCAGCAGCGGGCGGTGAAAGTCCACCACATCCGTGCAGTGCATCTGGATCTGCAACTCATCATGCGTCAGTGTCACATCGGTGGCCAACGTGTCGGCCTCGTAGCGCAGGGATTTGTGCCAGCCCTGATCCGTCCAATAGAGCCGACGCCGCCGCCGATCGTGTTGATTGGCGTGGGTGACGGGGATGATGGTCCAAGCGCCAAAGCGGCAGCACCCGCCGTTGACGTGATTCTCCTGGCCCACATGGGGAAAATAGAGGTCGCGCACCTGGTAATGCTGGTCGAAGGCCACCAGCATCTGGCCGTTACCTACTGGAATGTCTCGCGGCATGAGCCGTTTATCGGCATTCGGCGGAGGGAGGGGATAGTCTTGAGGCTTGAGGCCTGAGCTTCAAACCGGGCGCAGGTTGATGATCAAGAAGTTGTTTTCTTTATAGCCGCAGCGTCCCCGCCGCATGTCTTGTGAAAATGTCCATCCGTCCTCTTCCACGTCCGACTTGATTTCGCCGCCGGGCCGTTGTATCCTGAATCAACACCTTGGGAGCGTGCGTCATGCCTTGGCTGGATGTGATTTGGGTCGATGGGCCGGGCGGCAACATGCGACACATCGCCCAACACGACCTCACGCCCGAGGAAGTACGGAGCGTTTTGGAAAATCCGTTTCAGCGCGGCATTAGCCGCTCTTCGGGCCTTCCCATCGTCTGGGGATACACGCCCGGCGGGAGGTTCATCGCCGTGGTCTATGAACAGCTCGATCCGCTGACCGTCAAGCCCGTGACCGCTTACGAAATCGACTGAGGAAGCGTCCATGAAAAAGCAATATCGCAACGTGATACGTCAAGCGACAGCCCGGCAACGAGCCAAGGATGGGACGCAGGCCGCTCAAATTGATCGACTGGAACGGGATGAAATCATCGATCAGGGCCGTCGCGTCAAGGCGCAATGCGATCTTCTCCGCGCCGCGATCACCGAACTCAAAGGTCGGCGTGAGCGATTGGGATTGAGTCTGGCGCAGGTGGCCACACGCAGCGGCATCGACAAGGCGGCCCTGTCACGACTCGAAACCGCCATCAACGCCAATCCCAAAATCGACACCCTGCTCCGCTACGCCAACGCCATCGGCGCGGAGTTGCGCTTGTCCGTCGAGCAGGCGGCGTGACCCGTCTTCATCTTTCAAGCCTCTCATCCTCAAGACTCAAGACTCAAAACTTCCCCCGCCCCCTCACATCCCCCGTCGCGTCGGGTTGACCATCACGTTGTCATGTCCGCAGATGATGACGTCGGCGATCTCCACCGCCTCGGCGAAACTGGCCCGCGCCAGTTCCAAATCGGCTGCGTGACGAAGCACCTGCCCCGCCGATAGATGCTCGCACGTCGCCACCGCGTCGCCGGCCACCAGCGTCGTCGTCGTGGCGTCCAAAAGCAGCAGCCCGCAGGTCCCCGGCGTGAAGCCCGGCAAGGGAAACAAGTCCACCCGCTTGGCCAGCTTGTCCGCCGCGTTGCCACAACGCTGCAACAGCGTGATGTCCTGCTGCAAGAGCGCCCGCACTTCCTCATCCTGTTCCGCTTGGAACCGCTCCACCAGCGACCGGCCGATGGCCTCGCGCTCGGCCTCGGCGATGTGCCACTTGGCGTGGGTCAGCCCCGGCAAGCCCCAGCGATGGGCCGGGCGAAAGTTGGTGAGAAAAACATCCGTCACCGCGGCAAGCTCCAAGCCGCTGCGTTCCATGAGCCGGGCCGCAAGCAACTGCGCCGGCAACGCAGGATCAACAAGGATCACCTGATCCCCACTGCGAATGAGCGTCACCGTGGCGTGCGGTGTCCGCCCGCCCTTGTCCCCCGGCCAAAGTTCGTTCTGCGACAACGTGCCAATGCTGATGATGCGAAAGTCCATGCCACATAGATTAGCGAACTGGTGGCGATGGTACCGGACATCGACCCAATGTGTGTGCCGGCGCGAGCGACGAATGGGTGCCTTGGCCCACGACTGGCGGTGCCAACATTCTTTGGTTTAACCGCAGTGTTCGCTTTGCCAATGGGTAAAGTCTGTAGAATGTGGGTTCCGCTCAGTTTGCGGGCGGTGGCACCAAGCCGTACGTTGCGGCCTTGATCGGCGTCGCGGCACGCACCCCGGCTATCGCCGTTCCATTACAATTCAAGCTCAACATGGAATCCCTCTTATGATGCGATTTTTACTAAGCGTGTGCATGTCATTGGCGGTCCTTGCAACTCTTTCGCCCGCCCAGCAACTTCCTCCCGACAGCGAATACGTGACGGTAAAGGATGGTCACTTGGAGCTTCACGGCCAGCGGGTGCGCTTCTGGGGAACCACCGGTTCGGTGCCAACCACTCACCTGAAGAATCCACCGGAAGATCCCTATCGCTTTACTCGGCTGAATCTGGACAGGATTCAGGCTTACGGGTTCAACTTGATTCGCGTGTGGAATCTGAACGAGACCACATGGAAACAGCCGGCCGGTTATGTGAAAGGCGATGGCAGCAAGATGGATATCTACGACTGGTTCATCGCCGAGTGCCAGCGCCGCGGCATCCGGTTGTGGGTGGGTAACGCCGGAAGCGGCGGCAGCGCCAAAGCGGATGATGTATCGATCATTGATGATCCGGCCACGGCCGAGGCCTGGAAAGCAGCGGTGGGGGAAAAGGGCATTGGCGGTCTTGGCTTCTATGAGGCGACTGTTTGGGATCCCCGCCTTGAAGCGATCTGCATCCGCAATACAAGCAGCTACCTCAACAGAATCAACCAGCATACCGGTTTGCGTCTGGCTGACGATCCGACGTTTGCGGTCTGGGAATTGACCAACGAGCAATGGTTGATGCCGCGCATGGTAGGGGGCAACTGGCAGAAGTTGCCCAAGTTTTTCCGCGATTCCCTGATCGTTCGCTGGCACGAGTTTCTCAAGAAGAAATACGGCACCCAAGAGGCCCTGACCGCAAAATGGTGTGGTATGCTGCCTGGCGAGGATCTTGCCAAGGGGACGATTCTACTGGCCCCCATGCGCAACGCCGCCAAGGCCGCCTCACTCAATGATGCCAATCCTACCGCCGACGCCAAGTTCGAGGGAGTGGATACGCTCTATGGACGGGATGATGTCAATACGCATCGCTCGCGGGATGTCAACGAGTTCTTCGCCGAGCTGATCCTCCAATCCAAACAGCGACTGGCCACGGCATTCAAGAAAAATGGCAAGGGAACGGCGTTAAGCCCCCTGCTCTGGGACACCGGCATCGGCTACGACGGGGTCAGTCAGTTGATCCATCAGAATGCCGACGCGGTTTCGCACTGTGCGTATATCGGAGGCGTGGAGCACGATGAATCCAATGCTCGCTATCCATTCTTCAGCGGTCTTGAAGAGTATCCCCGCATTTGCCTGGATGTTCCCTGGCTGGAGCATAACAAGGTCGAGGGGAAGCCGTTCTTCTGTTACGAGACGAACATTGGTTCGCCCGCCAAGTTTAGGACCGAGTTTCCCTACCGCATACTCTTCCTGGCCACGATCCAAGATTGGGACATCGTCTCTTGGCATACCCTCAGCGGCGGATACGCATGGGATAAAGAAACCAAAGAAAAGAATCCTCTCGATGGCAATATCTCCGTGCCTGGACATTCGGCCTCGCAGTTCAACTTCCCGCATGACGAAGTGCTGATCTCAGCCATGCGCGCGGCCGGTGCCATGTTCGTTGGCCAGTCGCTCAAACCAGTCGCCAACCCCACCACATTTATCTACGGGCGAAAGACATTGTTCAGCCCGGAGAGCATGGATTACGCCGGGAGCTATGGTCGCAAAGGCTTGGACATGATGAACACCACCTATCTGTATGGATGCCGCATCAAGCTTGATCTGAATCGTGAAGATGATGAAATTGTCGGGCGCACGGTGCCGTTGATGACATGGTCGCATCCCAATCCGCTCAAGCCCACCGATCAGATGACCTATGACTGGCGGAAAGGTTATCTAAGGATTGACTCCCCGGCGGCGGCGGCTTTTACGGGCTTTCTAGCGCAATACGGTTCTGATCAGGTGAAGTTCGACAATGGCGTGGTCATCAGCAAAGTCAGCGTTGAGAATGACGCGGACGCACCCTATCCCGTAACGCCGGAGGAGACTTACGTCTCCATTGGCATCGCCAGCGAAGACGGCAAACCACTGGCGGAATGCCAGCGCGCGGTGATCTCGGCCGTGAGTACCAGTGCCAATAAAGGACTGAAGGTGGGACGTGACCCCGAGGCCCCGGATCGACCAGGACATGTCTGGCAGGGGTCCAAGGTGTTTGCTCCTAAATGGGACTCGCACGATCCGGTGCAATTCTCGCGCGTGAACTGCACGGTTACGGCACCGGCGCTGGCGGGAATGAAATACCGGATGCGCGACTGGCATTGGAATGTAATTGGCACGGGGCAGGTAGGTGCCGATGGCATGATTGAAATCTCGGCGAAAGCCCCAGTGTTTATGATCGAGTTGAATCGATAGGGATTGATTTTAATACCAAGAAATGAAAGGAACCATGAAAATGAACTTGAAGAACTCACTTTTGAACGTAACGATTGCGGTCTTTTGCCTGCTGGCGATGGGCGGTTGGCTTCTGGCCGCCGAACCGGTGAACGCTGGCGACGCCAGCAACGCCAGCAAGACCTCCGATGCAAATAACCCCGGTTACGACCAGCAGGGGCTTTGGCCCGAGGATGTGAAGAAAACGGCGTATTACGCGCAGAAATGGGAACCCGCGCGGTTGCTGGTCTGGGCGAGAACGGAGGATTATACGGGGTCCTTGAAGGATCCCGCCAACTGGCTGGAGAACGGTAAGCCAGCCCAGAAAGAGCCGGATGACAATTCGGACTTGGTGTTCCCGGATGCGCCCAAGCAGTTGCTGGTGGCTGGTGGCACGGGCGACTGGCAGACTTGGGAAACCCTCAAAATGCGGCATCTAACCATTGGGCGGAATATTAAATTACGGTTGCGGAACATCATTCCATCCGGCAATGTTTGGGTGAAGGAAAATGTTACCTGGAACGTCATCTCCATCTACTGGGAGGGAGACAAGGATACCTTTGCCCGCAACGACAGCAAACGGATCATGTTGAAAATTCCGCATGTTCGGAAGATCGACAAGGCGTCGGTGGAGACCGTCGGTCCTTGGGGAAACGCTGACGGCCTCTACGTTGATTCGGGGACTATGATCCTCGGGACCGACAGTTCGTGGTGGGCGGGTGATCGCCATCAGAACACGGTCTGTAGCAACGGGACGTTGATCCTGATGTCTGGGTCCACGCTTCAGATATGGAGAAACAAGGATCGCGCTTTGGACTTGGATATCTATGGCGTGTTCCAAGCGGGTACGGCGGACCGTCCGCTGACCCGGGATGCGAATTTCCCGCTGTGCTTCAAATCGCGGGGCCGGCTCGAATGGAAGGGCGAGACCTTTGGGGATGCGCGGGATGTGGGCCTGCTGCTGCGTGCCAAGGGGACGATGGCGGTTTACAGTTCCGATCCGACTAAGGCCCGCCTTGTCTTTAGCTTGTGGCGAGACGAAAAGACTGGGAAAAATCCCAAGATGGCGGACGGGAAAGTGCAGGTGCAACTCTTGGGCAAGACCGAGTTGAACGGTGTGCTGTTTGATGATTTCGACCTGGGCGGAATCGAGCTGGCAGACCTGGGCGTTCGCGACACATGGAAGAATATCCAGTATGGCAAGAACAACGCCGGCAAGCCGGATGAACTCTATAAAAAGGTCGCTGGCAAAATTCGGTCCGAGCAAGACGGATATAAGTGATCGCACTCATCGCGCACTTGGGTGAGTAACAAAGACCAAAAAAGAATAAACCATGAGATTTTATAAACTGCTGACGGCTGTCGTGCTGCTGGCCGCACCGGCGGCGCATGCCCTGATCAATCCAGGGTTGCAGCCCTCCAACCTGTATGACCGCTACGACGCCGTGCTGACCCTGAAGGTCAGTGCCGTGGATACCGAAAAGAAGACTATCGAGCTGGAGGTCGTAAAGGTCTGCAAAGGTGATTTTGCCCCCAAGAAGATTGAACTTACCGGCACAGCCGAGGAGGTGGCGGAGGCTTTTGACATCTATGCCAACAAGGGAGACACATTTGTGGCATTTCTCGGTCAGAAGAAAGCCCGCAAACCAGACGCCTTGTTCTTTTATCCCAATGCGCTGGGGCGCTGGCAGGTTGGCAATAAGGATACGAAAGACCCAGCCCGCTGGGAGTGGACGCAGGATCTGAATCCCCAAGAAGATGGAGAGGGGCAGGCCGGGATATTCAATGGTTCCAGCGAGCGGCTGGCGGAGATGATGGCTGACATGGCGGCGGACCAGTATTACTTCCCCGCCGTGCCGACGTTTCAGTTCGGCGACGACATCGTCATCGACCATTTCAAAGAGCCTATTGGGGGCGTGGCACTGTATGACATTGATGGCGACGGCAAGTTGGACATCTACGCATGTTCCAAAGGCGGCGACCGGCTTTACCGTCAGACAGGGCCTCTGGAGTTCAAGGATGGCACGGAGGCGGCGGGACTCAAGGGGCTGCACAGCCTGTCGGTCAACTTCGCGGATGTGAATGCGGATGGCCGGGCCGACTTGCTGGCTGATGGTGTCATCTACCTACAGGGTGAGGATGGCACGTTCAAAAAGGCCGATATGCTGCCGACGGAGGCCGACCAGAATGTCAAGATGACCGCCTTTGTTGATATCAACAGCGACGGATATCCTGACGTGGTGGTCTCGAAGCTCAGCGGGGGACTGCATGTGTATTTGAATCCCGGCGCCAAGGGGGGAGCGTTCACCGATGCAACGGTCGCTGCGGGATTGGATGGTGAGGAGATCGGTGCGAAGCAAAACGGATTTTTCAGCATGGGGGACTGGGACGGCGATGGCCGGACCGACCTGTTCTATGCCGTCGGCAATGGACTGCTGCTGCAACAGGGGGCTGACGGACGTTTCGCGGCCGTTCGGCACGGTCCAGAGTTCGATTTCAAAACCGATGGCAAGTCCGAGGGGTTGGCCGGTGGGTCTTGCTTCGCGCCGCTCTGGAAGCCGGACCGTCTGGATGTGGTGGCGACCGGTCAATACGAGATCGCTTGGATGGGCAAGATCAACGGCGAGATACGCGATCTGATTCCCTATGGCAATGAAATCTGGGAGGGAACGGATTCGATGCTTCCGGTGATCGCCGAGGATTTGAACGCCGACGGCAACGTGGATATCTATGCGGGGAGTCGCATCGCGGTCCGCAATGCCATCTACGGAAATCGTGGATATGGATCGTTTACCACTCCCGTGCTGCATAAGCCGGGGATTTTTCCAGGGCCGGCTCACACGCGTGGAGCGTTGGGTCTAGCCGCAGGGGATGCCAAGGGCGATGGGACCAATGACTTGTTGCTGGGCGGTGCCGATGGGACTCTGACGCTCATTCCCAATGCCGTGCAGACCGAACGTAAACCCAAGGAACATCCGACCCTGGTCGAGCGGGTGCTGGAACGCACAAAGATTCTCAGTGTGCGCGTCACCGGCAAAGTTGGTGTGCTGGGCGCTGTTGTGACTTTGACCGACCAGAATGGGGTCGTGGTCGGCATTCGCGTCATCGGGGCCAACGTGGGCACGGGAAGCCGTGGACCTGATACGGTGAATCTGGCCGCACGCCAGCCTGGAACTTATACGCTCACGGTGCGGTATTCCGACGGCCATGAGCGGAAATGGCCGGTTGATCTGACCAAGGAGCGGCACGTTGTCCTCACAGCGGAGCGGAATGACAAATAGCGCAATTGTTGGAGGCGGAAACAACCGGATCCGCTGGAACAGGAGCGAACAATGACGATACGCAATGCGCGGTCGTGAGAATTGGGCACGATCGTAAGGGTGCTTGGCGTCTGCAAATACTATCGGGAGCAGTAATAGTTGGACAAGAATACCCGAAGGATGGACGACTTATTCGGCGAAAACATCAGTGTATCCAATACAAGTGTTTGAATATTATCGCTCCCAGTAGTAGAGGGTGACGCCGACCATTTGGAATCCCAAAACGATGTCCGCCATTAGCACTACAGCGCAGCTTCATTTTGCCAATAGCGGCGTATTCGGGAACTCATGGTGGCGTGGTTTCGGCGTTGGTGATAGGTGCGGATGAAGGATTGGCGGTGGAGGTCGTCGCGGCCTGTGCGGCGTTGGTGGCGATGCTTAAGCCAGCGGGCACACAGCCAGTTGAGCGAGGCGGCGGTCTGCTCCATGGTGACGGGCGCTCGGGGCGGAATCGGGATGGGCGGTTCAGGGCGTGGG
>JBBRGB010000087.1:0-13012 GCA_038241095.1 Phycisphaerales bacterium | reverse complement strand
TTCTTCGCCGCATCACGCTGGTCATGGGTCAGAAGCAGCAGTTGCTTTGGGACCTGCCGGCGATGGACAGTCTCCGGCTCAATGCCGCGGTGTACGACGTGCCCACGGACGTGGCCAAAGAACGCATCGGCGCGATGGCCGAGATGCTGAGCATGGGCAAGCTGTTGGAGCAGCCGGTGCGCAAGCTTTCGCTGGGCGAGCGCATGAAAGCGGAACTCATGGCGGCGCTGCTGCATCAACCAGCGGTGCTGTTTCTCGATGAACCAACGCTTGGTCTGGATGTCAACGCCCAAAGCGCGGTGCGAAACTTCCTGCGCGATTACAACCGCGAGCATGGCGGCACGCTGCTGCTGACCAGCCACTACATGGCCGACATCACCGCCCTGTGCCCGCGGGTGATCCTCATCCATCGCGGCGAGCTGATGTACGACGGCAGCCTCGAAGGCATCCGCCAGCGTTTCGCCCCGTACCGTGAAGTGAAGTTGGAACTGCGCCAGCCCGCCGAGGGACGCGACTTTTCCAGCTATGGCGAGGTGGTACTGGCGCAAGAGCGCGACGTGCGGCTGATCGTTCGCCGCGAGGTGCTGACACCCACGGTGCAACGCTTGTTGGAGGAGTTGGAGATCGCCGACCTGGCGGTGACAGACCCGCCGATTGAGGATGTGATGGGGCGGATTTTCGAGGCGGGCAAGACGCTAACTAACGAGTGAGGGTTTCTTACGTGGCGCGGGACGCGCAGCGGAGACGCTGCGGCTGTGAGTCAGAAGCTGCGCGGAATCGTGTCACTGTCGCGGAGTGTTTGCTTATAGCCGCAACGTCCCCGTTGCGCGTCTGCCGAAAAAGGGGACATCCACAATTTCCACTTCGTTGTCGTTTGAATGACCCCAGCGCCAAGGAAATTGTGGATGTCCCCTTTTTTCCACGCACAATGGCTCACATGCTGCGATGCGGCTGCATCTTCAACATGCCGATCATGCCTCGGCAGAACGCCGGCAGGTCGTCGGGGCGGCGACTGGTGACGTGATTGCCGTCGATGACCACCTCCTCATCGACCCACTCGGCCCCGGCGTTGCGCAGGTCATCGGTCAGCGCCGGCGTGCTGGTGTAACGCACGCCTCGGACGATGCCGGCGGAAATGTCGATCCACGGGCCATGACAGATCGACGCCACCATGCGGCCCGCGGCGTTGATCCCACGCACCAAATCCTTCACCTCGTCGTAACGTCGCAGCTTGTCGGGCATCCACCCGCCGGGCACCACGATGCCATCGAAATCCTTGGCCGATAGATCGCGCACCGCCGCCTCCGCCTTCTGCGGATAGCCGTGCTTGCCGTGATGCGTCACCCCGGCCTCCAACCCGGCGACGACCACCTTGGCCCCGGCTTCCAGCAGACGGTACTTGGGCACCTGCAATTCCAAATCTTCGTAATCATCGCCCACCAGCACCACGACATTGCGGCCTTGAAGTTCCATGATCGTCACCTTTCCTGGCTTGCGTAACGGCTTGCATGTAACTCTAGGCCTATGATCCACCCCATGCCCGATGACGCCACGAACCAAGCCGCGATGAACGCCACGCTCATCGACCGCCAAGACCTCACCGACACCTTGGCGATTGTGCGCATCGCCCCGGACAGCGGTGTGATCCCGTCGTTTGAGCCGGGGCAGTTTGTGAGCATCGGCCTGCCTCGTGGTGAGGATGACGCTTCGGTGGTGGCGTCGGTCATGCGGCGTCGCGCTGGCAGCGCTGGGCCGCGATTGGTGCGCCGGGCCTACTCGATTGCCTCGGCTCCGCAGACGCGCGACCATTTGGAGTTTCTTCTTGTGCGGGTCGATGATGGCAAGCTCACGCCACGGTTTTTCGACGTGCCCGTGGGCGGCAAGCTTTTCATGGACGAAACCGCCAAGGGTGACTTCACCCTGGCCCATGTGCCACACGCAGCCGACCTCGTACTCATCGCCACGGGCACGGGCCTGGCACCGTTCATGTCGATGATCCGCGCTTACCGCAGCACCAACCGCTGGCGAAAACTCATCCTCATCCACGGCGTGCGCTTCGCCGAGGACCTCGCCTATCGCGCTGAGTTGCAACAGGCCACGCTCCACGACGCGAGCATCCGCTACCTCCCGCTCTGCTCCCGGCGAAAAGATGGCGACAACTGGACGGGCCAGTGCGGCCGCGTGCAGACCGTGCTGTCACCCGAGGTGTACCAAAGCCTCACCGGCGATCCGCTGGACCCCAAGCACGCCCACGTCTTTCTCTGTGGCAACCCCGCGATGATCCAAGATGTCAGTGCCCTGCTCCAACCGCGTGGCTTCACGCGCGACACCGATACCCAAGAGCAACGCAACCTGCACTACGAGCGCTATTGGTGATGGCGAGGTTTCGCGCCGAGAGGCGCGTTTTCTCACAAGCCCATGAACAGGTCGGCACTCACCCGGAAACGGTCGCACAGGGCGGCGATCTGATTCTTTGACGGTTGCCTTGCCCCCGACAGAATCATCGACACCGCCGACTGACTGCCCAGAAAGTCCCGCAAATCAACGGGTTTCAGATCATTGGCGTCCATCAAGGCGTGGATGGCTTGAGCGGGGGTCATCGTCTCATCAAGCGCGTGGTGGGCGTCCTCGTACTGCCCGACGAACACCAGCAGGGCGTCGAGATAATCGGCCTCCCCGGCGTCGAGCCCGCGCCCCATGAGGTCTTGAACCACGCGCGTCGCCTCGTCATGCTCGGCCTCGTTGCGGAGTGGCCGCAGGGGGAAGCGCCGAATGAGTTGGAGGTAACTGTCACGGATTGTGCGGGTTTTGGTGGTGGTCATGGCGGAGCTTCCTTTCATATTTCGTTCTTCCATCGGCCCCGGTCGTAGGTCTTGTGATCCATCACATGGGTGATAAGGATCGTCTGCCGCTTGTAGTCAATGAGGGTGATGATTCGCCATTTGTTGCCGCCCACATCGAAGATCGTGGCGGTCTTGCTCGAACGGGTGTCGCCCGTGACATCGGTCTGGCCGAAGGTTTGCCTGGCATCCTGAAAGTGGTTCCAAGACGCCTTGCGGGCCAGCTTGAACCACTCACGCATCGGCGTCTCGGCGGCGCGGTGGGCGGGCTGTTCCCAAAACCGCTGGAGGTCTTTCTTGCGGATGACGTTCACGAACCGCCTTTCAAGGTTCATCACATTATGTGATGCCCGCCGGCGGAAGTCAAGCCCCGTTATCACAAAATGTGAAAAATGCTGGATTCAGCCGTCGTGCGTTCGCCGGCCAGCCGTGCAAGCCTCAAGCTTTTCCGGGGGCAAGCCCTTCCGGGGGCAAGCCTTCCTTTAGATCGTGCTTTCGGTGACGCGCAACACCTCATCCACCGTCGTCAATCCCTGGGCGACTTTCAGGAAGCCATCGGTGCGAAGGTTCACCATGCCACGTTCCAGGCACAGCCGACGAAACTCGGTGACGTTGGGGGACGCGGCGATCTTGTCGCGCAGGGCGTCGTCAAGCATCAGCAGCTCGTAGATGCCCAGCCGACCCGCGTAACCGGTGTTGCGGCAACGGTCGCAGCCCTTGCCCTGCCAGACCTGGTCGATGGCGATGCCCTGCATGGCCAGATGCTCAGCCACGGTTTCCGAAGGTGGCACCTGCGTTTTGCAGTGCTGGCAGATCTTTCGCACCAGGCGTTGCGCCAGCACACCGTTGACCGCCGCGCCGATCAAGTACGGCTCGACGCCGATGTTGATCAATCGCGTGATCGACGACGGCGCATCGTTGGTGTGCAGCGTCGAAAGCACCAAGTGGCCCGTGAGCGAAGCCTGAATGGCGATGCGGGCCGTCTCGGCATCGCGGATTTCGCCGACCATGATGACATCGGGGTCCTGACGCAAAAGGCTGCGCAGGGCGGCGGAAAAACTCATGCCGATCTTCTCGTGAACCTGCACCTGGCTGATGCCATTCAAGTGGTATTCGACGGGGTCTTCGACCGTCGAGATGTTGAGCGCGCCGATGTCCATTTGCCCCAGCGAGGCGTAGAGCGTGGTGGTTTTGCCGCTGCCCGTCGGCCCCGTCACCAAGAGGATGCCGTGGGGCTGGTCGATCTGATGCTTCCACATCAACAGGGCGTCCTCGTTCATGCCCAGTTGATCCAGCGTCACTTGAATGGAGCGATTGTCGAGGATGCGCATGACCGCTTTTTCGCCCTGCGCGGTGGGCAAGGTGGAAAGACGCAGGTCGAGTTTGCGGCCATGCACCATCGCGCGGATGCGGCCATCCTGCGGCAAGCGGCGCTCGGAAATATCGAGGTTGGCCATGATCTTCAAGCGGGAAATGATGGCCGCGTGCATGTGGTTGGGCGGGTTCATCATCTCGAAAAGCACGCCGTCGATGCGATAGCGGATGCGCAGTTTCTTTTCCTGCGGCTCGACGTGAATATCGCTGGCGCCATCCTTGACGGCGTTGAAAATCAAGTAGTTGACGAAGCGAATGACCGGGCTTTCACCGGCCATCTTTTCCAGATCAAGCTCCTCCTCCTTGGTCTGCACCAGTTCGACATCGTCCTCTTCGACGCCGGCGATGATCTGATCGACCTGCTCGTTGGTTTCCTCTTCGGTGTGCAGGGTTTCGATGGCCGCGACGATGTCGCCTTGAGTGACGACGATGGGCTTGACCGCCACGCCCAGCTTGTGCCGCACTTCGTCGATGATCATCAGATCATCGGTGCGGGTGACGCCCAAGAGCAGTCGCGTGCCCATCATGCGCAGGGGCAGCACGCCGTTGTTGCGGCAGAAGTCGCGTCCCAAGCGGTCGATGTGCTTGGGTTGCAGAGTCGTGGGGTCGATGCTTTCAAACGCCATGCCCGCCAAGTTGGCCACAGCTTTTTGCAGCGTGCGCTGCGCCACGCCCATGTAACCCAGCACCTCGGCCAGTCCCTTGCCCGGCGTCTTGGCGACCAACGCTTTGGCGGAAGTGAGTTGCGCGGCATTGATGGCACCGGCGTTGAGCAGCGATTGGCCCAGATCACTAGTGACGGTCAGGGCCGTTTCAGGCTCGGGCACCCACAGGTCGCTTAGGGCTTCGCCGCCACGCAGACCATCAGATTGCCAGTTGTCGAAGGGTTGGTCAGGCATGGGAGGATTAGTCTTGAGTCTTGAGGGGTGAGTCTTGAGGAGGAAGGCTTGAGGCTTGCGCAGGCGTTGCAAGAACGCAGGGGAGCAAGCGAGCTTGTCAGCGTTCGCCTTTGACTTCGATGGTCAGTGTGTAGCTTTGCTCCATCGCTTCGAGTTCCACGCCCAATCCCGTGATGGCCTTGACGGTGAAGGAGCCGACGGTCTGGCCCGGCTGCACGATCGCGCCGTTGATGATCGCCACCGGCACCCGGCCTTGCATCACGGCATCAAGCTTCAACCCCTTGAACTCCTCGGCCAATCGCCGCATCTCTTTCTGATGCTGCCGCTCCGACACGTTGACCACTTCGCCCGGCTCGCCCGTCTCCACGATCTTTCGCTCACTGATCGCGGCAAAGGGATTCTTCTTCACATACTCCAACGGCACCTGCCGATTGACGTGGTTGTCGCTGAACATCGACACCACCGAATCAGTGTCGGCAAACAGCGACTTGATGTTCCTCGCCAACAGCGGATCATCGCTGGGCAACACTGTGGGGTTCGACAGCTTCACCAAGGCCTGTTCGATCTTGGCCTCGAAAAGCTTGCTCTCGGTGCTGATGCCCACCTCGCCTTGGCTGATGCGCAAGAGGTAAATGCCGCCCGCCGCCAGCAACGCCACGGCCAGAATCAGAATCGTGCCCTGACTCAAAAAACCGTGGCCCTTGCCCACGTTGGAGAAGTCGGCCTCGTCCGCCGTGGCCATGCCTTCGGGGCGAACGATCCCGCCCATCAACGACAAGGTCTTGGGCGACTCGCTCTTGCCTTCGCCACTGTCAAACATTCCCTGGTTGGCGCTCATGAACGGCTCCTGTCGGCAGTGTTGCCGGTCTCTTCGGAATCAAAAAAGATGCTCAAAATCACGTCCGCCTGCATCTGCCCGTCTTCATTGACCCCCATCTTTTTCAACTGCATCTTGGGGCAGCGGGTGATGCGGGGCAACCGTTCCAGATCAAGCAAAAAGCTGTAAAACCCGTCAAAATCGCCCACAATCACCATCTTGATGGGCAGCTCGCTATAGCGCGAGGCGGTCACCGGCTTGTCGGTGCGAACGCTCTTGGGCACCAGTTTGTGCCGTGTCGCCATTTCCCAAACCTGTTGCAAGATCACTTCCACTTCGCGCTGCGCCGGCAGCTTGGCCTCAAAGACCTCGATGGTCTGACTGAGCTTGTCGATCTCCTGGCCCAAGTCCTCGATGCTGCGGGTGGCGGCTTCGAGTTGTTGAAGTTTCACTTCCTTCTGCCGAATCTCCTCGCGGGCCTCGGCGATCTGCACGTTGCGCGGGGCGAAGACAAAGAAGTACGCCGCCACCGGCATCGCCAGCAGCAGCAGCATGAAAAGACTTTCTCGTAGGCCGAATCGCATGGGTTGTCCTTTGGGTGAGTCGCGTGGGGTGAGCGGTGGAGCGAATCAACGCTGCTCGGCAGGCATGACATCCACCGCCGGCTTGATGCCTTGGGGATTCGTGCCGGTGACGTTGATGGCTGGCAGCGGCGCGATGTTGACGGTCTTGCCCATCGGGTTGATCTTCAACCCCGCATCGTTGCCCGCGCCATTTCTCGCCACCCGCGCCGGCTCAAAACGTTTCAAGTCAATGTCCTGATTCAACGCCAAGTCCACGCGGAAGCGGCGCTGGTTGCGCTCATCGAGCGTGACCTCTTCACTAAACGCCAGGTTCACATCCTTAAACAGCGGGCACTGCCCCAGCGCCGCCATGAACTGCGCCACTTCGACATCCGTCGGCGCGGTGCCTTCGAGCTGCATGAGCACTTCGGTTTCGGGCACCACGATCTCCGGCGGAGCGTCGGCGTCACCGTTGGCGCGGGCCGCGGCTTTGGCTTTTTCCAAGGCCGTCATGCTCAAGGATTGCGACGCCCGCACCACGCGGGTTTCCAACCCCAGTTCCGTCAGCGAAAGCGTGGCGGGCATCAGGTTGGTCAGTTCCGAAAGAATCAGGCTCCGGGGCACGCGCTCCAACAGCGTCGCCGTCACGCGGGCCTTGTTCATCATCTGCTGCTTGCGGGCCTGCAAGGTCTCCAACTGTTCGAGCCGCTTGGCGGCCTCGGCGAAATCGTTGTTGACCTTCTCCTGCAAGGCACGCACTTCCGTACGCTGGCGATCCGTCACCAAGGCCGCGGCCACCACAGCCGCCATCACCACCACAAACAGCGACACGCAAATCAGATTCGTGCGCCGCTGGAGCCGCTTCTCCAAATAGTCTTCAGGCAGAAAGCTCATGTCAGGCATGGGAGGTCTCGTGGGGGAGGGGGAGAAGAAGTCTTGAGTCTTGAGGGATGAGTCTTGAGGTCGGAGTTTGTTGGCGCTTCGCTTTTCAATCACAGAGGCAGAGGCCCAGGGGCACGGCCCAGCCGGGTTGGGGTTGGTTCAAGTCCACGCCGGTGCCTTCGCCGCCGTGCGAAACGCGGTTGACCCGCGCCAAGGGATCGCCTAGTTGCGCTCCGATGCGCAAGGCGCGTGCGACTTTTTGGCACAGAGCCACGTGGTGCGATTCACCGCCCAGGAACACCAGCTTTTCAATGTTGCGTTGAGGAAAGAGGCTCTGGTGATAACGCACGCAGAGTTGCAGTTCGTCGATGAGGCTCTCCACCGCTTCGTTGTCGAGCAGGGGTGCGAGATGGGCGTTAAGCGCGCCGGGCGCTTTGGGTGCCGAGCCACGTTCACCCGACAGGCCATCGGGATCGCCACCTTGTTGCGTCGCCGTCTTGCGGGCCGCGGCGGCGAGTTGCGCGTTAAGCACCGCCAAGCCACCCCCCCCGGAATTGCCAGAATCCCCCTCGGATGTCAGCGCATCATTGTCATCATGCGCTGTCGCCGACCCCAAGGCTTGATGCACCTCGCGGTCATGGGCTGCGGCCAGCGCGGCATCGTTGGCGGCGCGACCGCCGTGGGCTTCGCTCATTCGCAGCTTGCGGGCATCGGCAAATGTCAGGCTGCCAGCCTGGGCACGCAGACGTGTCAGGTGATCCCCGCCCGCGCCGATGGCTTTGGAAAAAACCATGCGCCCGCCGTGGGCGATGACCACTTTCGTCGAGGCCGCGCCAAGGTCGATGAAGCAGAGCGCCCGTTCACGCTCACTGTTGATAAACAGATGCGAAAAAGCCTTGAGCATGGCCACCGCTTCACAGTGCATGCCCACCACGTCGAGCCGCGCGGCCTTGGCGATTTCCAAGTGACGCATCACCACCTGACGACTGGCGGCAAAGCAGATGAGTTCATCGCGTGGCCCGCCGTCACGCTGCACTTGCCCGGCACTGATGTTGCGGATGACCAGTTGCGATGGATCAATATTGAGCCGCTGACGCAGATGCTGGGCGACCTGTTCATCCACCGTCAGGCCATCCCCAGCGGGAAGTTGCAGGTGCTGCACCAAGGTGGCGTAAGCGGGCAAGGACAACGAGGCACGTCGCCCCTTGAACGGTTGACTTTTCAAAAGCGTGGGCAGGGCGGTGGCGAAGAAGGCGAAGCGCGCCGCGGGATCACTGCGGGCGTGCTCCGGCACCACCGCCGCCGCCGCGGCCAGGAGCTGGGGCGGATTCGTCGCCACCACCTGCAACGCCTTGAGACTGTCGGCGCCGAAGTCGATGGCGATGGGCGAACCCTGGGGCCTGCTTGTAAAACCAAAAGCCATGCCGGATAACTCGCGTGGGAAGACCTATCCCCGGTTATCGTCCCGGCAAGGCCTCGGCTTAACCGGCCAGCCCACTCCCCTCGATCTGAAAAAGAGCCGCGCACAAAGTAAGCGGTGCCTTGGCGAGCCGCGACCGTGGGGGAGCGGACGATCACCCCGTGCCAATGTCTTGCAAATCCACATGCGCTTGCCCTGCATCAGCCCCCAAATATTTCATTTCGTTCAAGTCAACAAGAAATCACCAACAGAACAACATGATATTGCTATATCATGGGGAGTAAACGTTCATGCCGGGAGAAAAAAGCAGTCCCGAAGTGAAAAATGCCGCGTTTCTGTTTCAATGGGTGGGGGTCGGCGGGGGTGGTACAGAGGGGTCAGGGAGGGGCGGGGGGGGTGTAGGGGGGGGTGAGGTCGGTTTGTACCGAAAAAAAGAGAGATGGAAGCATCCATTTTAGAACTTTGTATCGGTACAATATGTGTACAACCCGGTCGTTTCCGGTGGATAACTTGTGGAGTGTTTAACAGATTTGACAACGGACGCCAACTGTGTTAAAATGTAGTTCAACTCGGCGTCGCATCCGCTCGTCACCAACAACACAGGCAAGTCCCAAGTCCCAGTCCCAATACTTAATACCATACTTAATTCTTAATTCTTAATTCTCAATTCTCAATTCTCAATTCTCAATTCTCAAGCCTCTCCCCTTCCAGCACCCCCAACTCCCGCAGGGCGTTGGCCGCCGCCATCTGCTCGGCCTCCTTCTTGGAGTTGGCCCAGGCCGGGACGAATTGCCGACCGTCGATCTCTACCCCCACCTCAAAACACTTGGAGTGATCCGGCCCTTTTTCATCGAGCAATTGATACGTTGGGTTCGACGCCATGCGCTGCTGGGCGTGCTGTTGCAGGAGGCTTTTGTAGTTTTCCTGATGCGTGCAGGTGGCCATGTCGTCGATGTGGGGCCGCATGATTCGCAGAATGAAGGCCTTGGCCGGCTCAATACCACCGTCAAGAAAGATTGCCGCGATGAGTGATTCCAGCACCGCCGCCGCCACACTGCTGGGAAGTTCCGGGCGATTGCTCATGCCCTTGCCAAGGTTCAATATCTTGCACAAATCAAGCTCAATACTGATGCGGGCGCAAACCTTCCGGCTCACCACCGCGCTCTTGATCTTGGTCAACTCCCCTTCGTCATAAGTAGGAAAACGATTAAAGAGATACTCCGAAATAACATACCCCAGCACCGCGTCACCCAGAAACTCCATGCGCTCGTTACTCTGCAAACGATGGTCGGCTATCGAGGCGTGGGTCAACGCTTCGGTGAGGATTTCCAGGTTGGCGAATCGGTAACCAAGACGGTCAAAGGCGGAATCAAGCATGAATTGGGCCTAAAAATGCGGCAGCACGGTGAGGGGGCTGCCTGGGTGACGGACTTTCACAGTCGGCCCAAACACGCGCGTCGCCTTGAGGAGAAAGTCTTGAGTCTTGAGTCCTGAGTCTTGAGTCTTGAGGGTCAGGCAAACAAGGCGGACTTTCATGGGGGCGAGCGTGCATCGACCGAATCAACGTCTTGTCAATCATAATCACCACGGGTACTCTGCACCAATGAAACGTCTTTTGTCACCGCTTCCACTTTGCCTGTTGACCCTGTGTGCCCTGGCTGTTTTGCCGGCCTGCGCGGTCAAGGCGGACGACCGCCAGCCCACCATCGATGCGCCCGGCATTGCCGCGCCCGGCATCGCGGCTCCCGCGGTGGCCACGCCCATCATGAAACTCGACGATGTCCGCATCGGCATGAAGGGCTACGGTTTGACCGTGTTTCACGGCGATAAAATCGAACCCTTCGCCGTCGAAGTCGTCAGCGTGCAACGCGACTTCGCACCCGCCAAGGGCGTCATCTGGATTCGCTGCCCCGAAGAGCGCATGCAGAAATCCGGCCCGGTGCAGGGCATGAGCGGTTCGCCGATCTATCTCTGGGAACAGGGGGCCGAAGCGAACGGAGAACTTGGCAAAGGTGGTCGGCTCATTGGCGCGTTTGCCTTTGGGTTCGAGGCCACCAAAGACTGTTATGTGGGCGTGCAACCCATCGAGCAGATGCTGCGCGTGGGGCAAAACGCGCAAGAACAATTGCGCCAGGAGAAGGAGAAAAACGGGGAGAAGAAGGTGGATCGGGAAGGTGTGGTTAAGGCCCAAAAACAAGCCGCGGGCGGTGATGGGCAGGCGATGCGCGAGGGTTTGCGAACCTTGCTTCAACAGTCGGAGAAAGAGGGGAAAGTGGATGGGCGGGCTTGGCGCGGGCGCTTGATTGCGCAGGCGATTTTGGGGGGGGCGGATGTTGATGAACGGTTGTCTGGGGTGGATGCTCCCGGCCGCGGGAGCGGCCGGGCTTTCGTTGGCGGTATTGCGGGCGATGATGTGCCGCCGCCGCCTGTGTCGTTGCAATCCAATGGGCAAGCGATGCGGATGATGTTGCCCATGACCGTCAGCTCGCCGGGGTTGGCCCAACTGATTGCGCCACTTGTGAAACACGCGGGGTTGCTGCCCATGCAAGCGCCGCTGGGCGCGCAGGCCGGTCGGCCACCCGTGGAAATCACGGCCGGGGACATTCGCCTCTCACCGGGGAGCATCCTTTCGATTCCCCTGGCCTACGGCGACTTGGATCTCTCGGCGGTGGGAACCGTCACCGATGTGCTGCCCGATGGTCGCGTCCTGGCATTCGGTCACGCCATGTTTGGACAAGGTCCGCTGGCGGTGCCGATGGCCACGGGTTACGTCCATTACATTGTGCCCGGCCTCATCACCAGCTTCAAACTCGCCGGCTCGGGTGTCATCCGCGGCACCGTCGTGCGCGATGAAGCCAGCGGCATCGTCGGCGCGCCGGTCACCGACTTCACCACCGCCAAGGCTTCTCTACGCATCACGCACGTTGGCCAGAAGCCACACGAATATCACTACGACATGGTGCAATACAAGCCGCTGTTGCCCACGATCACCGCCATTGTGGCCATTGAAAGTTTGAATGCCCAACAGATGTTGCCCACGGAAAACACGGTGCGCATTCGTGGGACGATGAAGTTCGCCGGCGGCCGGGAAATCAGCATTGATAGCATCGTGCCGGGCATGGAGGATCGCAGTCTGTATTACGAACTGCTTCCGCCGGTCATGGTCATGGCGGAAAACGAGCATGAGTCGGTGATGCTCGAAAGTATTGATCTGAACATAGAAATAGAAAACAAACTCAAGATGGCGAGTTTCACCACGGGCCGCTTGGACAAGGCCACCGTCGCGCCGGGCCAGGATGTGGGCATCAATGTTACTTTGCAACCCTACGGCGGGGAATCGTTCATCAAACGCATCAAGTTTCAAGTGCCCCAGGACCTGCCCGATGGTGATTACAAATTGATGGTCTGTGATGCGGCGACGTATGCACAAGTCATGCTTTCGAGTCGGCCGCACTTGCTGCAAACGCGAAGCGTCGATGACATTTTCTCGCTGTTGAAGCGGGTGGCGGCGGTGCCCAATGACGCCTTGTTCGTGATGCTGCAACTGCCCGACGCCGGCATCGCCGTCGGCCAGCGTGAGTTCCCCAAACTACCGTCGAGCATGCGTGGCATGATCGACAGCCCCACCAGCGCCACGGTGACATCCTATGCCACCTACGCCACCAAAACCGTGAAAATGGAAACCGTCCCCAACGGCCAAGTCGACTTCACCATCACCGTCCGCCGCGACCCCAACGCAAAGGCCAAACTCCAACCTTAACCTCCGATATCACGCTTGCGGTTTAGCGTTCCGTATCGCTTCCTACCAATCACTCTCCCCAACGAAAAAACCCATGCACCACAAACTCCATTCCAACCTCCTCATCACCTTAACCACGCTGGCTCTGGCCGCCACCTCCGCCTTGGCCATTCATCCTTCGCGTTGGGTTCACGACACCGAGGCCGACTTCGACCCCGGCAAGTCCAGCCATGTTGTGGTGACCAACTTGGGCGATGTGAAACTCGCCACCGGTAGTACACTCCAGGCCGACTTGGCGGAGCTGGAAAAACCGGTGAGTATCATTAACGATATGCAGGCCTTGGGTGATGAGGTCTATGTCGCCGCCGGGCCTGAAGGGCGGTTGCTGACTTGGCGGGATGGCAAAATCACCGATGCCCTGGAGCTGCCCGAAAGCCAGATTTTCGCACTTGATATAAGCCCCGCCGGTCATCTGCTG
>JBBRGB010000086.1:0-13075 GCA_038241095.1 Phycisphaerales bacterium | reverse complement strand
GTGGCACCATTATTTCAAACGCACGGCCATGAAGTCGCACAGCTCGCGCAACGGTTCGGCGGCGGGGCCGAGGGGTTCCAAGGCCGCCAACGCTTCAGCGTGCAGTCGTTTCACTTCCGCCCGGCTGGCGTCGAGGCCGATCAAGGCCGGGTAGGTCAGCTTGTTTTGCGCCACGTCCTTGCCGGCGGTCTTGCCCAACTGCTCGGTACTCTGCGTCACATCCAGAATGTCATCCATGACCTGAAACATCAGGCCGATGGCGTCGCCGTAGGTCGAAAGATTCGCCAGCCGGGCATCATCCGCCCCGCCAGCCATTGCCCCCATGCGGCAAGAGGAGCGGATCAAGGCCCCCGTCTTGTTGCGGTGAATGGTGCGCAATCGCTCCAGCGGCGGCACGTCGCCAGCGAAGTCCGGCAACGTGTCGTACACCTGCCCGGCGATCATATTGTTGGTGCCCTCGGTCAACTCGCGCAATACCGACAGCGCGACTTGGCCCTCCATTTGCAGGGCCACGATCTCGAAAGCCAGGCCCATGAGCAAGTCGCCGGCGAGAATGGCCATAGCCTCGTTGGTGTACTTGTGCAGCGTGGGGCGACCGCGGCGAAGGTCGTCGTTGTCCATCGCTGGCAAGTCATCGTGAACTAGGGAGAAGCAGTGGATCATCTCGATGGCGGCGGCGGGTGGCAGGGCATGTTTCGCATCGCCGCCGACGGCTTGGCAGGCGCGCAGCACCAGCAGGGGTCTCATGCGTTTGCCGGGGCCGAAGAGGGCGTACTTGGCCGCGTCGCGCAGGTTGGCGGGCATGGCGCGAGCGTCGAGAAACGCCGCCATGTGGGCCTCGACGCCGGCCAGGGGCGCGAACATGCGGGTGGTGTTGAAGGTGCGTGCATCGGCGGGATTCATGGGCGGGCATTGTACAAAAGCGCCGCCATCGGCGCGACCGCCACGACAGGCTTACAATTCCCCTTGAGTTCTCAACCGCAAGCGATGGAGTCAGCGATGATCTGTGATGAATGCCAGGCCCTGTATGAAGCAGTTGGTGAGTGTGCCCACGAGGCCGATGTCTTTGCCAAGGTTCGCCGCAATGATGAGGCCCTGAGTTGCAAGGCTCGTGGCATCGAAAGCGAAGCCTGGTACCGCGTGGAAGTCGGCCCAAAACACGATGTGGTTTGGGTGGGCCTCTTCACGCCCGATCGTTGGCTCAGTGAATCCATCGAGGCCGAGCTGATGCACACGGGTGACAAGCTTGAGGAACTGCTGGAGGATGAACTCATCGAGCAGGGATTTGAGACCAAGCTGCCGGTGGAGCATTTCCGGGATGACCAGTTGCGTTACGTATTTCGTTCGCCGGTGGCATTGCCAATTGGTGAAAAACTCGAAGGCCCGGAAATGGTCGATATTGTGGGTAAGACGCTCCTGGCCTATGAAGCCATGTTCAGCCAGATCGGCGACATGGCACCCGGCGAGGATGAATGAAAACCGCTGTTGACGCCAACCGGATGAACCCTCGCCCCGCGGCTGCGTATTATTGTCTTGTCCCCCCACCCGCGGCATCCCCGCCGCACTGTTTCACAGCAAAAGGATTCCTTCCATGCGCAGCGTTCGTTGGTACGGCCCCACTCTCGTTCTCTTGGTCACCGCGCTTCTGGTCATGCTCGCCGGCCCCGGCGTGGCGCGGCGAATCGCCCACCAATACGATGAAACCCGCATCGAATTGGTCAAGGATACCCTGACCAACAACCCCACCCTGGAAGAGCTTTCCTCGGCCTTCAAGAAGGTCGCCACCGTGGTCGAACCCAGCGTGGTTCACATCCAGGTGTACGCCCGCCAGGAATCACAGGCCCGACGCGGTGGCAGCGACCCGCGTGAGGAAATGCTTCGCCGCTTCTTCGGCGACCGCATCCCGCAGGAACTCCTACCCGATGAAGGCGCCCCCGGATCCGCCCCCGGATCCGCCCCCGAAAATGGCCCCGGAAATGACTCCGAAACCGCCCCCGGGCGGAACCCACGCCAACGCGGCCAGGATCAAGGCGACTTCGACAAATACAACGTCCCCCAGCAATACGGCAACGGTTCAGGCTGGGTCTTTGACGACCAAGGCCACATCATCACCAACAACCACGTCATCGAAGGGGCGGACAAAATCGTCGTCCGCTTCCATGACGGTTCCGAACGCGAAGCCAAAGTCCAAGGCACCGACCCCAAGACCGATGTGGCGGTGCTCAAGGTCGAAGGCGGCAATCTTCATCCCGCCAAGCTCGCGGCCGGGCCGGTCGAACAGGGCGAAATCGTCTTCGCCTTCGGCTCACCCTTCCGCTTCGAGTTCTCCATGAGTCAAGGCATCGTCAGCGCCAAGGGCAGGCGGTTGGGCATCATCGGCAACGGTGGTTACGAAAACTTCATCCAGACCGATGCCGCCATCAACCCCGGCAACTCCGGCGGCCCCTTGACCAACGTGCTGGGCGACGTGGTGGGCATGAACAGCGCCATCGCCACCCGCACCGGTTCCTACAACGGCTTGGGTTTCGCCATCCCCGTGGACATGGTCAAGCGAGTTGCGGAACAGCTCATCGCCAAGGGCAAGGTGGCCCGCGGCTATTTGGGCGTGTACATCGAAGACCTCGATGCCCGCATGGCGCGGACGTTTGGCTTTGAAGGTCAGGGCGTGCTGGTGGCGCAGCCGCCGATTGCAGGCACACCCGCGGAAAAGGCGGGCTTGAAGCGCGGCGACATCATCACCGGCATCAACGGCCGGGACTTCGCCAACGCCGATGAACTGCGCAATTACGTCGCTTCGCTGGAGCCGGAAAAGATCGTGGAAGTCACGGTTTTCCGCAGCGGCAAGACGGAAAAACTCGATGTCACCATCGGCCTGTTGCCCGACCAGATGGCCGCGGCGGGGCGTGAAAGCGTGCCCAACGGCGGCGGGGTCGCCACCGAGGCCCAAGTGCTGCGAAAGCTCGGACTCGAATCCGTGCGAACCTTCACCCAAGACATGGCCGACCAGGCGCGCATGACCTTTACCCCCGGCGTGCTGGTCTGGAGCGTGCGGCAAGGTTCCGTGGCGGCTTCGGAAATGATTCGCCGAGGAGCCATCATCACCGATGTCATGGGCAAGGCCGTGACCAACGTCGATGAACTCGTCGCCGAGTTGAAGAGGCACGATCTGGCCAAGGGCGTGCGCCTGAGCGTCCGCGATGGTGACACCGACCGCTTCGTGCTGCTGCAACTGACGGAGTGAGTAGCGATCGCGTCAGTGACGCATGGGCAAAGACCGCTGCTCAAGCCACGGGATGGAAGCCAACATGACGCGCGTCTGCATCGGTATTGGCTCCAACCTCGGTGATCGCCTGGCGCACGTTGACGCGGCCTTGGCGGCCTTGGCATCGCTGCGGGAGACGCGGTTGCTGGCGGTGAGCGACATCATCGAAACCGCGCCCGTGGGGCCGGTGGAGCAAGGCGCGTTTCTCAATGCCGCGGCCGTCTTGGATACCGAACTATCGCCCCGACAACTGTTAGCGGAACTGGTGAACATCGAGCAATCGCGTGGCCGACCCGTCGAGGGCCAGCGCGTCAAGTGGGGCCCGCGCCCGCTGGACTTGGACATCCTGCTCTACGGCTCGCAAATCGTGGATGAACCCGCCACCCCGTCGCAACCGGGGTTGCAAATCCCGCACCCGCAAATGCACCTGCGCGACTTCGTGTTGCGTCCCTTGGCGCAAATCATCCCCGAGATGCGCCACCCCGTTTTAGGACTCACGATTAACGAATTATTCACGCAAAGAAAGCCCAGCCCCTCCGGGGCTGGGAGTCCCCCGACTACCCATGCAAGCACCTGACCAAACCTCCACCCCCACCCTCGTCATCAACGAGATCTTCTTCTCCGTGCAGGGCGAAAGCACCTGTAGCGGCCTGCCCTGCGTTTTCGTGCGCCTCACGGGCTGCCACCTCCGCTGCCACTACTGCGACACCGCCTACGCCTTTCACCAAGGCCAGCGGCAAACCATCGACGCCATCTTGACCTCAATCGCCAAAGTCGGCGGCCCATGCAACCTCATCGAAATCACCGGCGGGGAACCGCTGCTCCAACCCCACGTCCACACCCTCATGGCCCGCCTCTGCGACGCGGGAAAAACCGTGCTCCTCGAAACCAGCGGCGCTTGCGACATCAGCCCCTGCGACCCGCGGGTCATCCGCATCATGGACTTGAAAACCCCCGACAGTGGCGAAGCACAGCGCAATCTGTGGAGCAACATCGACCACCTCACCCGGCGCGATGAGGTGAAGTTCGTCCTCTGCTCACGCAACGATTACGAGTGGATGCGCGACACGGTGACGCGACATGGACTGGCGGGCAAGGTCGGCGCGATTCTCATCAGTGCCGCCGCCCCCATGTCGCCAACCCCGGATGGCGAACTGGCGGGCGTTGAAGGGTTGAACCTCCGTGAACTGGCCGAGTGGATGCTGGCCGACGCGGCGGCGGGTCTGCTGCCGACGGCAAACCTGCGCCTGCAAACGCAGTTGCACAAGGTCATCTGGGATCCGGCGATGCGCGGGGTGTGAAGGGGGAAGAGACTGGCGCGATGGAGACCCTCCGCTTCGCTGCGGGGCTAAACAGGGGGGGCTAAACGAATTGTGACACGAACATCTTTTTATGGTGGTGGTCACGTTGTGCGGTTTTGGACTACAATACGGGGCTTGACCCAATTCGGCGGGTCCTCTCCTCACCAACCCCAGGCAATCGCTCGCGGCGAATCCTTGTCGCGTGACGCCTGACCAACCACGGCCACCAATGTCCACCGACCACCTGCGCAATGTCGCCATTATCGCCCACGTTGACCACGGCAAGACCACCCTTGTCGATGGCCTGCTCTATCAATCCGGCATGTTCCGCGATGCCGAACTCGACAAGCTCGCCGGCGGGCAGCACGGCCTGATCATGGACTCCAACCCGCTCGAACGCGAGCGCGGCATCACCATCCTCTCCAAAAATTGCAGCGTCACCTACGTTGCTCCCGACGCCCAACGCTACAAGATCAACCTCATCGACACCCCCGGCCACGCCGACTTCGGCGGCGAGGTCGAGCGCGTGCTGACCATGGCCGACGGCGTGCTGCTCTTGGTTGACGCCTACGAAGGCCCCATGCCCCAGACCCGTTTCGTACTGCAAAAAGCGTTGCAAAACCATCTGCGGCCCATCGTGGTCATCAACAAGATCGACCGCCCCGACAACCGTCCCAGCGATGTGGTCAACGAGGTCTTCGACCTGCTGGCCTCGCTCGACGCTCCCGATGAGGCCTTGGACTTCCCCATCATTTACGCTTCGGGCCGCGAGGGTTGGGCCACGACCAATCTGGATGTGAAGAAGACCGATTTACGCGACGTGTTTGAGGCCATTGTCAAGCATGTACCCCCGCCGCTGGTCGCTCCGTCCGAGCCGTTGCAGATGCTGGTGACCACGCTGGACTATTCGGATTACGTCGGCCGCATCGCCATCGGTCGCGTCATTGCCGGCAGCCTGCACTCCGGCGACCCGGTGACGGTCATCAACCGCAAGGGCGAATCGTCCCGCCAGCGCGTGCAGCAACTCTTGCAGTTCGAGGGCCTCTCCCGCAAGGAAGTCGAGACGGTTGAAGCCGGCGACATCTGCGCCGTGGTGGGCTTGGACAAGGTGGACATCGGCAACACCATCGCCTGTTACGACAACCCCCGCGCCTTGGCGACCATCGCCGTCGATGAGCCGACCTTGACCATCACCGTGCGGGTCAACGATGGCCCGTTCGCCGGGCGGGAAGGGACGTATGTCACCTCGCGCCAAGTGCGTGAGCGGCTGGAAAAAGAGCTGCAAAGCAACGTCGCCTTGCGTGTCGATTTCGCCGGTGACGAGTTCCAGGTTTCAGGCCGTGGGTTGCTGCACCTGGGCATCCTCTTGGAAAACATGCGGCGGGAAGGTTACGAAATGACCGTGGGCAAACCGCAGGTCATCTTCAAGGAAATCGAAGGCAAGAAGATGGAGCCTATCGAACTGCTTTCGATCGACTGTCCGTTGGAAACGCAAAGCTCGGTGATGGCGTTGTTGGGTGATCGCCGTGCCGAGTTGACGCGGATGGATTCCAAGCAGGGGACTTCGGGCTACCTGCACATGGAGTTCACGATTCCGGCGCGGGGGTTGATCGGCCTGCGTTCGCGGATGCTCACGGCCACCGCGGGCGAGGCGATCATGCACCACACTTTTGAGAAGTACGAGCCGATGCGCGGCGCGATTCCCCAGCGCTCGCAGGGCGTCATCAGCACCACGGAATCCGGCCGAGTGACGGCCTACGCGCTGGACGCCCTCTATGATCGCGGCTTCTTCTTCTGCCGCCCCGGCGACCAGGTGTACGAAGGCCAGGTCATCGGCGAGCACTGCAAGGACAACGACATCACCGCCAACGTCACCCGCGAGAAAAAGCTCTCCAACATGCGCACCACGGCCAAGGACGAAGCCGCCCGCATCCGCCCCGCCCGCGACATGGGTTTGGAAGCCTGCCTGGAATACATCGGCGAGGATGAACTGGTGGAAATCACGCCCAAGAGCATCCGCATGCGCAAGCGTTTGTTGAAGGAATCCGACCGCCGCCGCGAAACCCGCAAAGCCGGTGGTTGAGGCCGCTTTCGGAGCCGAGGGGCGTAAGCCCCCGGTTGAATGTCCACGTGTGAGATGACCTCCTTGCACGTTCGTCCGGGGGCTTACGCCCCTCAGCTCTGACGTTCACCACGTTTGCGGTTTAGCGGGCTACGATTACAGCGCATGGCAAGCTTCCTGACCCAACTCAATGCCATCGGCCCGTCCGTGCCGCCGTGGCTCATCCCCTTGATCTTGGGCATCGCGCTGGTCATCGGATTCGTTGTCGTGTTGTCACTCGGCGCATCACGCAAGCAGGACATCTCCCGCCTGCCCCGCGCTTTGGGCATGCAACCGGCACCCTTCAATGACGAACCAACCCGCCAAGCGGCACTGGAATCACTGTTCACCGGCTCGCTGCTTTTCTTAAGCGAGTATCTGGTCAGTGCCGACACATGGCTACGGCAAAGCGATGCCCAAGGCGTCACGCACGTCGTTCGCATCAGCGGTTACCCCGTGCCCGGCCAGCGTCGCGGTGAAGAAGCCCAAGCCTTCGTGGGCCGCAAGGGTTACGCGAGACCACCGAAACGTTTGTGGTTATTGAACCGGTGTTGCCGCCGGGCCTGATGATTCCGCGTTTCCTCTTGGTGCCCAACAACTTCATTGTCAACGCCACTGATTCCAAGCGTGAGGTCGTGACTTGGAGCAACCGCTTCTTTGCCCGTCGCAACCGCGTGAGTTCCCGACAGCCGGGTTTGATGCACCGCGCCTTTTCGCCCCAAGTGCAACGCGCCCTGATTCACAACCGCTCGCTTTCCATTGAAGGGGTCGATGATCGCGCGCTGGTGTTCAGTCGCTACGGCAGCAACCTGAGCACACACCAAACCGTCGAACTGTTGCGAGAAGCGCGAACCCTGACCCAAGGCATCGTCGCCGGCCTGTCGCGGCAATCGTTTGATGAAGCCCAAGACGCCCAACTCGCCGAAGTTTGATCTTCGCCCGCGTTTTAGAACCAGCGTCCCCAAAGCGGAAACAGCCGCTCGATTTCCTCGGCCTCGATCATCTTCTTGTCGCTCCAGATGGCGAGTTTCAACGCATCGTGGGCAGCGCTGCGTTGCCGCAGGGCTGACACATCGGCCAAGGCGGCCTTGATGAGGCGGATGCTGTTGGCGGTGGCCTTTTGCAGGTTGCCGATGATTTCCGTAAGCAGATCCTGCGACGCCACGTTGGGGTCATGCGGTCGCCAGCAGTCGTAATCGGTGGGCAGGGAGACCATGGCGTAGGCGATTTCCGCCTCCCGCGCCAGCTTGGCTTCGGGCATGACGGTCATGCCGATGAGGTCGCCGGCGAATGCTTCGCTTCGGTGCAGCAGGGACTCGGCGCGGGTGGAAAAGGCCGGGCCTTCCATGCAGATGTAGGTGCCTTTTTCATGCAGCGTCACGTCGGGCAACTGGGCCGCGGCCTTGATGAGCCATTGCCGCATGATGGGGCAGAACGGCTCGCCGAACTCCACATGCACCGCCGCCTTTTCGTAAAACGTCGAGGCGCGTTGTGTGGTCTTGTCGATGACCTGATCGGGGATGACCAACTGGCCGGGGTGGATGTTTTCCCGCAGGCTGCCGGTGGCGCCGGAGGCGATGATGTGGGTGATGCCCAGACTTTTCAAGGCGAAGATGTTGGCGCGGTAGGGGACGAAGCTCGGCGGGTGGACGTGCCCCAGGCCGTGCCGCTTGAGAATGGCAACGTCCAGTCCCTGCCACTTGGTCATGACGATTGGGGCGCTGGGCTTGCCAAAGGGGGTGTCGATGTCGTGGACGCGGCCCTCTTCGCCGCCCAAGGCTTCGCCCAGTCCCGACCCGCCGATGATGCCGATGCGTGGCAGTATGGTTTCCATGCGGGCATGATAACTTTTTAATCCGTCTGAGCCGAAGGGCGTAAGCCCTCGGTGGACGCAACCCCCGCGCGATGGCACGCACAGGCTGGTTCGTCCGAGGGCTTACGCCCTTCGGCTCTGATATGCCTCGCGACGAATCGGTCATAATCACGTTTCACAAACCACGGGACACCCGCATGAAATGGACGCGCCAGCAATACCTTGATCTGATGACCTTCAAGCCCGTGCCCCGGCCGATGTTCGTCGAACTCTTCGGGCCGCTCATCGGCTTGGAGGAAGAGTGGCGGGAGCAGGGGGCCACCCAGGAGGAGCTGAATCTCACGGATTTTGAGTGGGACTTCCTGGAACTGACTTGGGCGGGAGGCTCATGCGGGCCGCGCGGGGGCGAAAAGGAAGTGGTGCTGGAGGAGACGGCCACCCATCGCCGCACGCGGGACATGTTTGGCCGCACGCTTTATCTCGACAAGCGCACCGCCACCATCCCCTTGCCGGAAAACTTCCCCGTCACCTGCATGGACGATTGGCTGAAGTTCAAGCCGATGTTCCAGTTCACCCCCGACCGCATTGACGAGGCCTGCATTGAGCGCGCCATTGTCGAACAGCGGGAAGGCAAACTGGTGCTGGCGGGCATCCCCGGCGCTTACGACATGGCGCGGGAGTTGATGGGCGAAGAAGTGGCTTGCATGGCCTATTACGATGAGCCGGAGATGATGCACGACATTCTCGACACGCTGGCGGACACGGCCTTCCGCGTGCTGGAGCCGATCAGTCGCCGGCTGGTCATCGACCAGTTGAGCGTGCATGAAGACTTCGCCGGGCGCTCCGGGCCGATGGCCGGGCCGGCGCAGATTCAGACGTTTTTCAAGCCGTATTACCGCAAGATTTGGGACATGCTGGCCTCGCGGGGATCGAGCATTTTTCAGCAGGACACCGATGGCAACGTCAATGCCGTGGTCGATGACCTGCTGGACTGCGGGCTGACGTGCATCTTCCCCATGGAGCCAGCCGCGGGCATGGACACCGTGGCCCTGCGAAAGAAATACGGCAACCGGCTGGCGATGTCCGGCGGGATCGACAAGCACGTGCTGCGGCAAGATAAGGCCGCAATCACGCGCGAACTGCAATACAAAATGCAACCCCTGATGCAGAACACCGGCGGCATCGTCTTTGGCCTTGACCACCGCATCCCCAACGGCACCCCGCTGGAGAATTACCGTCATTACGTGGACACCGGCCGGGAGATTCTGGGCCTGCCTCCGAGGCAAGGCAAGGACAAAGGCTGGGCGCGAATGGCGTTTTGAGGCGCGGCCTCACCCCCGCGATTCCGCCGCCCCGCCGGGGCGGGATGCACGATCGACGATGACCACGGGTTGCGCTTCGCTTCACCCGTGGCTACATTCCGCCACCCCTTCGGGGTGAAGAAAATGCACCGATGGTCGTGTAGGAAAGATGTGTGCAAACTTAAGGGCTTACGCCCCTAGGCTCTGACAAGGCGCACGGCAAGGGGTGAATCAAGCGCGCGACTTACGGCGAGGCAGCATCAACAGCCCACACACGCCCAGCAGCGCCAGCGAAGCCGGTTCGGGGACCACGCCGTTGATGGTGATGTTGTCGAAACCGATCTGGTTTTCGTTGCCCGGGACCTTGCCGAACAGGCGGAAGGTGACGGTGTTGGTGGTGTTCTGCAGTGCGGTGATCCCGCTGAGATCGAACGAGAAGTTGCCGAACGCCCAAGCGCCGGGCGTTGAGCCGAAATCGGCCCCGCCGAGGTCCGTCGCGGTGGTGAAACCGTCGGTGCTGAAGCCCAGCCGGAATGAACGGGTCGAAGAGCTACCGCCCTTGGCGGCGTCGAGGCTGATGCTGCTCAGGGAGATCGTGTTGCCGCTTTCAGGGGCGAGGGTGAACTGGATGTATCGGCTGTTGGCGGTGACCGGGGTGCCGAAGCTGGTGGAGTATGCTTTACGCACCACATCGTCCGACGACGTCCCGTTGGCAAAGACCGCCGATCCCACCACGGTCACGCCGATGGCGGACGTAAGGTTGGAGGAATCGGTGCCGATGGTGCGATCCAAGGCGTCGAACGTGCCAGATCCGCCACCGGTCAGGTCGCTGGCGACCACGCCGGCTGCTTCCGTGGTCGGTGCCAGACTCAGGTCGGGGATGGTGTACTGCGACAGCAAAGCGGCCGAGGCCGCGGTGGCAAGCCCGGTGGAAAGGGCGGCGGCGGCGAGGGTTTTGAGAACGGTGTGGCGAGTCATGGGTCTCTTCCTTTTCGTGTTGTGAAGTGCCAGCGACCCACACGGGCCGCTGGGAAAACCGACGGGTCGCCGTCAGGCGATCCGCCGGAAGATCGGTTCCGCTTACGCGCGGTTCTTACGCCGCGGCAGCATCATCAGCCCGCCCAGGCCCAACAGGGCAAGGGACGCGGGCTCCGGGATTGGGGTGTAGTCCACCACGATCTCGGCATTTTTGAAGTCCGTGTTGCGGGTGCCTCCGCTGCTGGAGCCGTTAAAAGTCCCGAATACGAACTGGAGTTCGCCGCCCGAGGCGGAGAAGTCGGGGTTGACGGTTTGATCCACCTCATTGACGATCGCGCCCGGATACTTGCCAAAGACGCTGGCCACCAGGCCGTTTTTGTCGAAGGCCGCGAAACTGGTGGAGCCGCTGTTGCGGAACTCGAATGCGGTCGCCGTGCTGCCGGTGTTCGCGGTGTAGAAGTAAACGTTGCCGCCTTGCGTGAAGCCGAAATAGATCGGCGTGTCGGATGTGCCGCTGACGTTGGGATCGTTGACATCAATGGCAAAATCGATGCTGTTGATCGCACCCAAGGCCGAGGGGTCGAAGGCGGCGCCAATGACGTCGTGGGTGAAGGTCGCAAAACCTTTGCTGGGCGTCGAATTCGTGATCCGCAGTTTGTTTGGAGTCTCGGTCGTCGGATCGCTGAACGTCGATGCGCCACCGGGGCCGGTTCCCGTGCCGTCGTTATTGAGGGAGGTGAGAATCACCGTCCCGCCGGTGTCAAACTCGGCGAGGGTGTCGGGGGTCCAAGTGATCGTCGCGGCCGGGGCGACGCTGGCGAAGCCCACAATGACGGCGGCGGTGGCAACAGTGCTCAGAACGGTGCGTGGGAACATATTGATCTCCAATATAGAAGGGGAACCATCTGAATTAGGCACGGAACGCCCGCGCCCAACTTCGACAACAGTAATTTACATCACGAATCCTCCCCAGTCAATACATTTTTTTAAAAAAGGCGCGTCGATTGCGGACCTGTCACCTGGGCCGCAATTCCGCGATCCTTTTCCATCGGGCCCAGGACCGCCCTCGGTCAGCGTCCTTGGCGGCGGCGGCGCGAATTCTTTCGGCTTGGTTCCGTCCGCCGGGGGAGCAACGCCCGGATCTCTTTTTCTTTCTGGCGGTTTGACGTCTCAAGCCCCCCGTCCACTCTCCCGATGTAAAGGTGGGCAATCTGGGCCGACGTTGCCAGCGACGCCGTTGGCATGGGTCGGGCAAAGGGGAATCGGACATGAGCACCATGACGGGTAACCTGACCACCGCCGAGATAAAGGACAAGCAAGTCTTTACAACGGGCGAGGCCGCGGACCTGTGCAAGGTTTCGCAGCAGACGATCATTCGTTGTTTTGACGCCGGGCGGTTGAGCGGTTTTCGCGTGCCGGGCAGTCGTTTTCGCCGCATTCCCCGCGCGGAATTGCTGCGTTTCATGAAGGTCAACAACATCCCCACGGAGATGCTTGAAAGCGGCAAGAAGCGGCTGTTGGTGGTGGACGATGACGAGCAGATCGTGGAGCTATTTCTGGATGTTCTGGCGCGGGACGGACGGTTTGAGGTGCGTACCGCCGCCAGTGGTTATGACGCCGGGGTGCTGACGCAGCAGTTCCGCCCGGATTTGATTCTGCTGGATTACATGTTGCCGGATGTCAACGGCAACTTGGTGTGCAAGACCATCCGCCAGATTCCCGAATTGGCCAAAACGAAAATCATCATCGTTTCGGGCGTGGTGAAGAAGGAAGAGATTGATGATCTCCTGTCGGCCGGGGCTGATGACTTCGTGAAAAAGCCGTTTGACATTGAAAAGCTCATGCGTCGCATCGGCGAGTTGCTTGAGGTGTGAGTCGGAACGCAATTTGGGGCCAAACGCATGTCCACTATCACCGCACTCATGCAGGAAGCCGACCCCACCCGCGCCCGACGGGTGGAATTGATCTTGCGGCAGATCGAATCGCTTCCGACGTTGCCGGCGGTGGCCACGCGCTTGCTGGCCTTGACGACCGATGACGACACGCACGCCAGCGAAGTCGTGGAGATCATCCGCGCCGATCAATCCTTGACGGCCCGCATTTTGAGCATGGGTCGCCGGGCCAACTTGGGTATCCGCGAAGAGGCTTGCACCATCGACCGCATGGTTGTGCTGCTGGGCTTTGACGCCATTCGCAACGCGGTGCTTTCGATCAAGGTCATCGAGATGTTTGGGAATGAGGGACGTGGGGGTGATGGACATCCTGCGCACCCACCCCACCGTGCGCACCCACCGCCCCGGCGAAGCCCGCGAAGGTGGC
>JBBRGB010000085.1:0-13132 GCA_038241095.1 Phycisphaerales bacterium | reverse complement strand
GGTGCGGCAGGAACGGGTCGAACGGCTCATGGACGACCTCGAAGCCCGCTTTGTCCGCTTGGCGCAGAGTCTCGAAGCCACCGAGCCGCAGCACGCCAAGCGACTTATCGAGGCCCTGCACGAAGCCAAGCAGCAAGGCATCGAGGAGCGCATGGCCAGCGTGGTGACGCTGCTCAATGAAAGTCGGCTTGACACCGCCGGCACCGAGCAGAAGCGGGTCATCGAAGACCTTTACAAGCTCATTGCGATTCTGCTGCGCGAGGATGACGACCTCGATGCCCGCCGCAAGGAAATAGAGCGGCTGGAAAAGTGGCGCAACGAAGTCGAGGCCATCATCGCCCGCGAGCAGGGGCACCAGCGTGAAAGCGACAAGGTGGATGCCAAGGATGCGGTCATGCGCGACATGGCAGCTAAGATCGCCGCGCTGGAAGGGTTGATCAAAGAGCAGCAAGACCTGGCGGGCAAGACCGGGAAGGCGACCGAGCAGGCCCCGCAGACTTTGCCGGGCATGACCAAGCCGCAAGCGGATGTGCGCAAAGCCACGGCGGACTTGGCGCGGGAACTGGACGAGATCGCCAAGCCCAAGAAACCAAAGGAAGCGGGCGGGGAACCCAAGACTGGTGAACCCAAAGAGGCGGGCACGGGGGAACCGAAGACGGGTGAACCCAAAGAGGCCGGTGGCACGGGAGAGCCGAAGACGGGTGAGCCCAAGGAAACTGGCGGTACGGGAGAACCCAAGACGGGCGAACCGAAAACTGGCGAACCAAAAGAAGGGGGAAACTCACAGGCTCAAGGGTCGCAGGGAAAACCGTCACAAGGCGAAGGTTCACAAGGCAAATCGGCGCAGGGACAATCTTCGCCCAGCGGCAACGAACCTGGTCAGCCCGCATTGCAGCGTGCTGGCGAAGCCCAGCAGGCGGCTGAAAACTCGCTGGGCGAAGGCAAGGGCAAGGAGGCCAAGGGGCAGCAGGACAAAGCCGTCAAGGAAATGGAAGCGGCGTTGAAGGAGATCAAGAAGGAACGCGACCGCATCGCCAAGTTGCCGCCCGAGCATTTTGAAAAGATGGCCAAGGATCAGGATGACACAGCCAATAAGGCGGGCGATCTTGACAAGCAAATGTCCGATGCCAGCAAGGAAGGCAGTCAATCAGGGGGACAGCCTGGGGGGCAACCCGGAGGGCAACCCGGTGAGCCATCCGAGGGACAGCCCGGCCAGCCGCAGGTGAAGCAGGCGCAACAGAAGATGCAGCAGGCTTCGGGCGATCTGCGCAAGAAAGATCCCAAGGAAGCTTCCGCGCAGCAGAAGGAAGCCATCCGCAAGTTGCAGGAGGCCCGCGAGGAAATCGAAAAGAAACTGGCGCAGCTCCGCAAGGAGATGCAGGAAGATGTGTTGGCGGCACTGGAAGCCCGCTTCACGCAGATGCTCGAACGGCAACGTCCGCTCACGTTGGCCACGGCGGACCTCGCGGCCCATTACACCGGGCAGTGGCAGCGGGCCGAGGCCTTGCGGGTGGCGACGATTTCCGTCGAAGAACGCAAGATCGCCGAGATGGCGCAACAGGCTTTGGACATCATCCGCGAGGACGCCACGACGATTGTCTTTCCCCGCATTGTCGAGCAGTTGCACGCGGACTTGGAGGCGGTGGTCGGTTTGTTGGAGCAGGGCCGGGCCGAAAATTACACCGTTAGTGTGCAGAAAGAAATTGAGCGTACATTGGAGGAACTGATTGAGGCGATGAAAAAGGCGCAGGAGCAGAAGAAGCAGCCGCCCCCGCCCCCGGGGCAACCGCAACCGCCGCAGGAACAGAAGCCGCCCTTGGTGCCGGCCTCGGCGGAGTTGAAGTTGCTGCGTCTGGCGCAACTCCGCGTCAACGGCCGCACGACGGACTTCGACAAGACCCGTCCCGCCGAGACGCTGGACCCGGTGATGCAAGGTGAAGTGCATCGCATCGCGCGGATGCAGGAAGATGTGCAGGAAATCGCCCGCGACATGGCGGAGAAGCAATAATGAACAGGTTGAACATGCAGGTGTTGAACTCAAGTGTGTTGAACACGAAGGCACGAAGACACGAAGGAAGACGAATCATGAAGAAGGCACGAACTTATGCGGTGCGAAGTGCGTGGGCTGATATGCGGATGGTGGTTTGCGTGCTGACACTGGCGCTGCTTGCCACCGCGGCGCGAAGCCAGGGGGCGGTGGTGCCGACCATCACGCCATCTGTTGAAGCACCGTCGCCAACCGCGGTGCCCGCAGCGCCCGCGGCCGCAATGGAACCCGCGGCCAAGCCCGCGATGTCCAACGACGCCATCATCGACGCCTTTGTCGCCACGCTGCCGGCCGCGTCACTGGACCCGAAACTCCGGGGGCAAATCAACGAGGCCATCGCCCACGACCGCGCCCAACCGTTCACGCAACGCGATGTCATCGCCACCGCCCTGACGCACATGCACCCGCAATTCCGCGCCGCTTTGGTGGACTACGCCAACGACCGCACCGACGCGGCCATCGCCACCCTGCGGCGATTGGCCGAAGCGCCCGATGCGTATCTCGCGGCCCACGCCCGCTATTTCCTGGCGCGCACGCTGGTGACGCAGGAACGCTATGAAGAGGCCCTGCCTTACCTTGACCGCACGCTGGGCGATGATGCCGACCGCACGCTTTACGCCGATGAAGCGACGTTTATGAAGGCTGTCATCCAGGCCAGCCTCATCCAGCGAAAAGATGCCATCGCCACGTTCAAGACCTTCTTGGAGAAGTTCCCCAAAACGCCTGAGAGGCTGCGCATCGGCGCGGCTGTGATGATCGCCCAGCTCGAAGCCATTGAGGATGGCAAGATCAGCGATGTGCAGGACCGCATGGACTTCTCGCGGCGAAAACTCGACCTCGAAAAGACCGACAACCCCACGCAGGATCAACAGACGGAAATCGTCGCCCTGCTCGACAAGCTCATCAAGGAAGCGGAGGAAAAGGAAAAGAGCGGCGGCGGCGGGGGGGGCGGCGGCAGCGGCCAAGGCCAAGGCAACGGCCCACCGTCGGGCAACGGCCAATCGACTTCACCGGCCAATCAGTCCACTCTGCCCACCGGCGCGGGAGGCCAAGGCGACCTGCACGCCACCAGTCGCGGCACGCCTGGCGAAGAGTGGGGCAAGCTCCAAGACCGCAAACGCGAGGAAGTGCTTAACGCCCTGAAAACCAGCTTCCCCGATAGATACCGTGAACTCGTGGAACAGTATTATCGCTCGATGCAGGAACAGGAAACGCCATGATGCGATTGTGTTACACAAGTTGGTTGGTGGTGTTGACGTCCATCTTGGCGCTGTGTTTCTTTGTGTCGCCCGTGACGGCGCAGGAAACGTCTGCCCCCCCCGTGATTCCTGAGGTGCAACCGGCGAGCGTGGTCATTGTGTCATCACGAATCGTCACCCTTGAAGGGGAGACGCTCAATGTCACACACCTTACGATTGACTCGCAAGGCGTCGTGCATGGCTTGAAGAGGGATGGCACCGAAGGGGGCGAGTTTTCTCTGCCTTTGATGGCACTGCGGCGCATCGATCTATCGGATGCGAAGATCACCACGGCACCCGTGGCCGGGCTGCTCTATGAGCAGGGCGGGGGCGTGCTGCGACTGGCCAAGGCGACCATCGTCCAGCGCAATTGTGCCGTTACCTGGCCGGTTGTGGGCGAGCAAAGCGTCAACGTGCCTCTTGGCAATGTCCGCGCCTTGCTTCTGCAACCGCCCAGTGAGCCGGGCAAGACCGACATCGATTCTGTTTTCGCCGAAGCCTTGGCCTCGACGGATGCCAGCACCACCGATCGCGTGTTCGTTTCATCCGAGCCGGGCAAGCCGCTGCAATCGGTGGCGTGTCTTTTGGAAAGTCTAGATGAGCAGCAGGCGACCGTGGTGTACAACGACAAGAGCCGCACCATCGCGCGTGAGAAAATTTACGGCTTAATCCTGGCGAATCCGGCGGGGGCGGGGCAAAATCTTTCCGCGGGTCAATGTCTCATCACCACGACCGATGGTTCGCGGCTGCTGGCGAAGGTTGAGCAACTGGATGGCCAGACGCTAAACGCAAGCTTGGACGGGACGCCGCTGGCGATTTCACGGGAGCAAGTCGCGCGGATCGATGTGCGCAGCGATCGGCTGGTGTTTCTTTCCGATCTGCAACCGGTTGAAGTCACGCAGTCATCGTTCCCCGCGTTTGACTGGCCGTGGCGACGTGATGTGGCGGTGATGGGTCAAGCGCTGCAACTCGGTGGGCGGGTGTATGACAAGGGGCTGGGCGTTCACGCCCGGTGTTTGCTGACGTTTGCCGTGCCTGATGGCTTTGACACTTTCGCCGCGACGGTGGGGCTGCAACCGCCGGTGCGGGGCAAAGGTGATTGCGAAATGGCGGTGCTGGCCGACGGCAAGGAAGTCTGGCGGCAGCGGGTGCGGGGCACGGATGAACCACTGCCGATCACGGTCGAAATCCGCGGTGCCAAGCGCATCACCCTGGCGGTGGAACCGGGCGAGGACCTTGACCTGGCCGACCATGCCGACTGGGCCGATGCACGTTTCATCCGCGGGAAGTGAAACCATGACACGCACGCATTCCTTCATCAACTTCGCTCCCCGCCTTCCTTCGTGTCTTGGTCTCTTCGTGTTCATCCTCTTGGTGAGCATCGCCAGCATCTCCCGCGCCGGTGACGCTCTGGGTCAAGTCCGCGCCGCCGAGGCCCAGCGCATCGCGGTCATCAAACAGGTCACCCCCACCGTCGTGGCCATCTACGGCAGCGTGCGCACGGGCGGCGGCTCCGGCGTGCTCATCGCTTCCAACGGCTTGGCCCTGACCAACTACCACGTCGTCGCCGGTGCGGGACAACGCGGCTTGGCGGCTTTGGCCGACGGCGAACTCTACCCATGGCGGCTCATCGGCGTGGACCCCGGTGGCGACCTTGCGCTCATCCAACTCAAGACCGACAAGCCGCTGCCCTTCGCTTCCCTGGGCGACTCTGAAAAAGTCCGCCCCGGTGACTTCGTCATGGCGATGGGCAATCCCTTTGTGCTGGCGGAGGATCAGCAGCCCACCGTCACCCTGGGCATCGTATCGGGCACCGAACGCTATCAGCCCGGCGAGGGTGGCCGGAATCTGCTGGTCTACGGCCACGCCATTCAAGTCGATTCCTCGATCAACCCCGGCAACTCCGGCGGGCCGCTCTTTGACATGGCGGGCAAGCTTATCGGTATCAACGGGCGCGGCTCATTCGAGGAGCGTGGCCGGGTCAACGTGGGGCTGGGTTACGCCATCAGCGCCACGCAGATACGCCACTTTCTGCCCGATCTGCTGGCCACCAAAATCGCGCAACACGCCACGCTGGAAGCGACCTTCCGCGACCGTGACGGCGTGGTGATCTGCGATGCGATTGATTTGGATTCACCCATGAGCAAGGCTGGGCTGACGCTGGGGGATCGGCTGGTGAGGTTCGCGGATTTCAAGGTCACAAGCGCTAATCAGTTCAACAATCTCATCACGATTTTCCCCGCGGATTGGCCCGTGGAGGTGGTGTGGGAACGTGATGGCGAAAACCACAGCGCGTGGGTGCGACTCACGGCCATGCCCTATGACACGCCGCCGCAAAAGCCGGCGCGGGTGACACAACCCGTGCCCTTGCCGCCGCAACCCGCGCCTGGGCCGGAAGGTGAAGGACCGCCATCGCCTTCGCCGGATGCTCCGACGGAGCGACCCACGCCGATGCCCGCGCCAGCCCGCGTGGCCAAGCCCGCAACTCAACAGGGCCAGATGCGCGACGTGCAACTCAATGCCGAAATGGCGCGATGGTTGCTGGAAACGGCCTTGCGGCGAGCCGATGCGACACACATTGCCGGGCCGGTGGAACTCTGGCTCGATGACGCGGCGGAAGTCACGCTGCTGGGGGGTGATGCGGTGGGACTTGGCAATGTCGGGGGAGCGCTGCCTGCGTTTCACCTGCGAGTCAAGGGCAGTGACGGCGCGGCTTGGCATTTGTGGCTCAGTGTCACGGACGACTTGGGCGGGTTGAATCCAATCTTGTTGCGCGTCGCTCCCGCTGAAGCAGCGCTGACGCCGCCGTTGTTTGTAAATACCGGCTTGGCGTCAGAGGTGTTGGTCGGTCACATCGCTAGGACTGGCACGACGATTTCAAGCAACATCTTTTCCGTCGCCATCACATTCGCCCAACAGCGCACGGTGAAGATCATCGGCGCGGGGCTGGGCCGGGAGCACGGTTACGCTTCGGGCATCATCATCAGCGACGATGGCCAAATCCTCACCGCCTTGGGCATCTACATCGCCAGTCCCACTTTGCGGGTGGTGCTGCCGGACGGCTCGGTTCATCAGGCCAGCGTGGTGCGCCGCAGCGAGGGGTTGCAGACGGTGCTGTTGAAGATCGATGCCAAGACGCCGCGTTATTTTGAATTGCCTTCGGAGGCGATGGGCAAACCCGGCGATTGGATCGTCGCGGTGGCCAATCCATTTAAGGTGGCCGAGGGCGCGGAGTTGATGTCGGCCAACCTAGGCGTGATTTCCCTGCGTGCACAGCTTGATCTGAAAAAGAAATTGCAGGATGTGTTGTACGACGACGAGGTTTTGCTCATCGACGCCATCACCAGCAACCCCGGCTCACCCGGCGGGGCGGTGGTGGATCGCGGGGGCAAACTTGTGGGGATGATCGGCAAGATCATCGAGAGCAAGGCCACGGGCACGCGGTTGAACTACGCCGTGCCGGGCGATCTGCTCTATCGCTTCGTGCGTGGCGATGCGGGCGAAGTGCCGACCACCAACCACGGGAGCGAATCCAAACCCGCGGAGTTGGGCTTCCGCGTTTTTGCCCTGGGTGGCAGGCGTGCCCCGGCCTTCATTGACGCGGTGGCACCCAACACACCAGCCGCAGCCGCGGGCTTGCGCAAGGATGACTTGGTGCTGGCCTTGGGTGACACCACGGTGCGAAGCGTGCGTGATTTCGAGGAGGCCGCGGAAAAGGTCGTGGCCGGCGTGCCGCTGAAGCTGCTCATCAAGCGTGGCAATGAAGTCATCAACGTGACCTTCACGCCAGAGGAGCGCAAGCCCGTGGAGGTGACGCCATGATTTTTAACACGAAGACACGAAGACACGAAGGATGCGGGGAAAGACTTGAGGCTTGGGGCTTGAGGTTTGAGAAAAGTCGCCTCGACCATTCCGACCTCAAGACTCAAGACTCAAGACTCAAGACCTTCTTCCGTTCTTCATGCCTTCGTGTCTTCATGTTCATCATGTTCGGCCTGCTGGTTTCGTCAACGCCGCTCATGGCCGCGTCAACGGCGGACACCACCGATGCCACCGCCGAGGTTTTCCGCGCCGCGGCCAACAGCGTCATGCCTTCGATCGTTCGCATCGAAACCTTCGGCGGCGTGACCACCCGCGAAGCGCGCCAAATTGCCACGCTCGCCACGCCCGGCCAAGGGCCCACCACCGGTCTCATCATCGACGCCGACGGTCTGATTCTCACCAGTTCCTTCAACTTCCTGCGCAAGCCGCCGATTGTCACTGTCACGTTGCCCGACGGCTCGCGCCATGTCGCCAAAATGCTGGGCACGGATCACACCCGCAAACTCACGCTCTTGAAAATCGAGGGTGTGAAGAATCTGCCCGTGCCGACCTTCGCGCCGAGAAAGGAACTTCAAGTCGGGCAATGGGCCATCAGCGTGGGCATCGGCTACGGTGATGACCAGCCCGCGCTGTCAACGGGGATCATTAGCGCCACTTCGCGCATCGGGGGCAAGGCGGCGCAGACCGATGCCAACATCAGCCCGGCCAACTACGGGGGCCCGCTGCTGGACACCCAAGGCCGAGTCATCGGCGTCTGCGTGCCATTGTCGCCGGGTGCCGACAAGGCGGCCGCGGGCGTGGAGTGGTACGACTCGGGCATCGGATTCGCCATTCCCATCGAGCCTGGCGCGGCTTGGTTGAAGTCGCTTGCCGAGGGTCGGGATGTGGTGCGAGGCCACATGGGGATCAACGTCGTGCCTTACACCTCTGATGCGACGGCCACCCCTGCTGTCGCAGCGCCCGTTGGAAATCCCGCTGAAAAACCCGTCGAACCCACCTTGCCGGATGACGCCAAACCCCGTGAGGATGCAGCGCCTCCCTCTGAGGCCGCTCCACACGATGATGCCGCGCCGAATGAGAATCGCGCGCCCGACGATGACGTCGCCAAGCCCGAGCCAATCGCCCAGGATGATGATGCCACGACCTATCCCCCCATGCCCGCCGGCGTGATGATTCAAAAGGTGACGCCCGACTCCCCGGCCGCCAAGGCGGGCCTCGAACCCAACGACCGCATCCTGGCGGTCAACGGAACTCCCGTGCGTGACGTGCTGGACCTCCGCTGGATCATCAACCGTTTCGCAGCCGGTGAAACGGTGACGTTGACAATCCAGCGTGGTGAAGAACGCATGGAACGCGACGTGCAACTCACCACCGCCAACGAATCCACTCAAGAGCAGCCTGCCATCGAACCTGCTGAACCTGAATGACCGACGGGTAAGATTATTACGACGGATTCGTCGTGTGCCCGGGATGGCATCGAGAACGGAACTTGTCCACGTCATAAGACGCGCAACGGGGGCGTTGCGGCTGCCATGGAAGTGTCAGAGATCATTGCTCGTCATCCGTCGGCACCAGTTCCAGGCGCTTCATGCGGATCTTGATTTCGGGCTTGCCTTCAAGGTAGATGAAGGTCAGTCGGTGCTTGCCGGCGGAGAGCTTGGACTCGCCCAGGTGCATAGTGCCGCCGATGGGCACTTCCTGGCCGGGTTCGTCTTCGTCAACGCGCAAGGCCATCTTGCCGGTGTCTTGTTGGGCCGTGGTCGCCACCGCTACGTCGTAGGTTCCCGCTTCGGGCACTTCGATGTCGATGCCCAGTTCATCGCCGGCTTCCTTGGGCATCCAGAGCAGATAACGATTCTTGTCGGCGCCGTACACAGCGGCATGTCCCGCCGAGGGCTTGGCGATGGCGATTTCCGAGAGGTCATGCTTGATCTTGCGGGCCTCGATGCGTGCCTTGGCGGCTTTCTCCGCCGCGGCACGCGCGGCGCTGGCCTTGGCCCGCGCTGAGTCCTCCACCACCGATTCGGCGTCACGGAGAACCAACCCGTCGAACTCTAGAAACATCTTCCCGCCGCCTTCGCTCGGCTCAATCGCCTTAAGGGCAAACGTATGTTCCCCGGCGGTCAGTTCCACTTCGCTGTGCATGATGGCCGTGGGCTTGTCACTCTTGAAATCCTTGACCCCACCCACAGGCTGGCCATCGACGAGCAACTGATATTGCCCGGCATTGGACTTGTTGACCACCTTGCTCCAGACCATGTACTTGTTGGCTTTCTCAACCGTGCCTTTGAAGCTGTGTACCTGGCCCGGCTGAACTTCCAGAATCATGTACCCGCCCCCGCTGGCCCAAGGTCGCTTCTCCACCCGCCCGGTCATGGTCGATTCCGCTCCGTTTTCCTCGGCTTCGACGGTGAAGTTGTTTTGCCGATATTCCGCGTCGGCGGCATCGCTGAACTTCTGCGCCTTGTCCACCAGCCCCGGCGTGGTCACGCCCACCGGCCCGGTCAAGCCCGCCTTGAACGGGCCGAACTTCATCTCCACCCCGCCGGGCAACTTCACCAAACCCGCGTCCACATCGGCGAACGACGCCACCGAAGTCTCGCCCGTCAGCGTGTGCTTGTCGTTGCCCGTCTTTTCCCGCCATTGGGCCAGCGACATCTTGGTGCCATCGTGCTCAATGGCCCAAGTGGTGTCGTCCTTGCCGGAAAAGACGTTGTAGTCGGCGCTGATGACCTCGGTGATCGGGGCCTGCTTGCTCCCGGCGACGTACATGGCCGCGACATTCTTGCCCGCGATGAACTCGTTGTTAAAGAGCATCATCTTGCCACCCTTGGCGAACATGCCCTCGCCGGGCGTCCAGCCGTTGAGCTGTCCATTTTTGCCCGAGACGATCACGCGCGACATGGCGTCGAAGCGGTTGCTGATGACGTACCAGTTTCCACCGTCAAAGGCATAGGGGAAGAACCAGGCGTTTTTGAGCAGGTTGTTGCGGAAGATCAGCCCGCCGCCCATGCCCACCGAGTCCTTGACCCAGCCGTTGGCAAACTCGCAGTTTTCGACCATACCCAGCCCACCGTGGTTGGGCAGGAAGCGTTCGCCCCACTTTTTGCTGGTGTCGCGGAAGCCCACGTCGATGAGCGAATCTTCGCCCCAGCTTTCAACCTTGCAGTTGCGAATGAGATACGGCCGAATGCTCTGCACGTAGATGCCGTCGCTGTTTTCCTTGCCCTTCTGGTTGTGAATCAGGCAGTTCTCCACCAGCAGCGGCCCGGCGGGATAGATCGTCAGTTTGGGATCGTTGTTGTCATGGGGGAAGCCGATCTTGCCTTCGCCCACACCGGTGGCGACCCAGATGCCGCCCGCGGAGCGGCCCTGGCCGTCGATTTCAATGTTGCGAATGGTCGTGGGGCCGCAGCCCCAGACGTTGACGTGCCCGCGCCAGCCGATGGTGCGACCGGCGAAGTAGCAGTTCTCCACCAGCACCTTCAAGCAGTCCGCGGCATAGATCGAGGCCGTGGTCTTGCGCAGCGGATCGGTCGGCGCTGACTTGGAAATGAAAACGCAGTTGCGGACGATCACCTCCTTGTAACCCTCGACGTAAATAGCGCTGCGGCGAGGGGTGAACTTGCCGAAGTTGCCCTCCTGAAAGTCGATGATGAAGGTGCAGTCCTCGATGATCAGCCGCTCTTTGCTGTTAACGCCCGCCAAGCCGCTGCCGACAAAGCTCAAGGCCTCGTTGGTTTTTTCGTAGGCGGCGAAAGCCTCTGCGCCCTTGGAATCCTTGGCGGCCCGGCCTTGCGCCACGAGGTAACGCTGATAGCCGTGGTCATCGGCTGCGGCGTTGACGCGGGTGATCTTGAACTGCTTGCCCTTGACCGTGATGGTGTCGAGCTGCTCTTCGCTTGGCAGTTGCTCGGGCGTCGGCTCCACCCACTTCACCGGCCGGGGCGTGGGGTCGAGCTTTTCAATCGTCGCCGGTGGCCACTCGCGCTCGATGGGCGGTGAAGCCAAGGCGACCGTCGCCAGCAGGGCGACGGCGCAGGCCAGGAGGGTCAGGTTGAGACAATGGGCAAACTGGGTCACGGGGAACTCCGGGAAAAGGGTGATCAATACTCGTCCGCTTCCTTGCGGTCGCGGCTTATCGGGGGGGGGATTACAACTTGAAAAAAATCAATAGTTGCGGTCGATCTGCAACTTGGTTTTGCAATCACTTCGCACGGGCGGGTCGTTTAGGGGGTCATGGGTCGGCCCCCAGATGTATATGGAAGCGCCGAGCATCCCGTTGAACACCCCGGCGTTCCAGGCGTTGGCCACGGTCAACTCCGTGCCGTACCAGTCGTAACCTTTCTGGCTGCTGATCCACTTGGCCCGGCCATCCATGTAGCCCGCCACGCTCCCCTGCCCGCCGTGGAAATTGTGCCAGTCGGCCCAGGTCTGAAACGACTGCGGCATGGGGTACATCGGGTCCCACACCGCGGCACGGGGCACCACCACGCCATCGCCGGTCTTGATCCGCTCGAACTTGTCGAAACGCACGAAGCGCTTGTTGGCCGAACCGTCCCACTTCTGTCCGTCGGTGTTCTTGTGTGGCTCGCGGAAGGAATAACTTTCAAACTCCTGGCTGTTGCCGATGCGTTCCTGATCGGCGCAGCGGGTGCCGGGGCCTTCGTTGGTCGCGTTGGCCCCTGCGGGGAGGTAGTCGCCGCTGCGCAAGAGCGCCAAGCCATAGTTGGCTTCGAGCCGTCCGACGGTCTCGGCGGGGGAGTCGGCGGAAACCGCCTTGGCTGGCACCCACCAGTTGCCGCTGTCCACGACGTACATTCGCGCGCCCATGAGCACCTGTCGCTGGTTGGACATGCACATGGTTCGCCGTGCCATGTGCCGCGCCTGGCCCAAGGCTGGGAGAAGCATGGCGATGAGCAAGGCGATGATGCTGATGACCACCAGCAGTTCGACCAAGGTAAACCCGCGCCGCGCCGCTGTTAGCCCGTCAAGTCGAAGCGTGAACGCATGTGGGCGTTTGGACATGGGACGCTCCCAGCAAAGAGCCGAGGTACGCATAGCAGCCATCCGTGGCTGAAAAAACCCCCCGCGTCGCCGTCAAGCGGCGCGGGGTGAAGGTCAAAGAATCAAGCCTTGCGCCGCCGCCCGCCAGCGATCATCATCGCGCCCAAGCCCAGCAAGGCCAAGGAGGCGGGTTCGGGGATGGTCACGGTCATGACTTTGAAGTTGTCAAAGTCCACCGTGCCGGTGAGCTGCTGCCAGATGCGGAATTGATCGAAGCCATCGGTGCCTGTTCCGGTGGTAAGTTCCAAGCCGTTTCCCAACCAGATCTGACGTTGATTGTTGTTCAAGGTATGCGTGAGGGAATCCGGCCCAACATAGTCAACTGCCACACCGCTCTTGTTGCCGAAGATCGTGATCTTGCTAAACGACGTTGTTTCGGTGCCAACGCTATTTTTCAAGCGGTATTTGGTATTGCCGATACGTTCCCACTCCAGGCGGTTACGAGCCGTACCCGAACTGAAACCGCCGCCGCTATCCGCCAAGTCCAAGGCCGCGCTCTGAAAACTGGTCACCGAATTGAAGTTCATTTTGAACTCGAACTTGATTAAATCGTTGACGATGCCGAAATCTGCAGTGCGTTGGATGGCGGTCATAAAGGCATTGCTGTTGTTCTGCGTGATCCGCAGAAAGTTATTGCCGCTGTCTGTGACAATGCTGCCACCGCTAATGCTGGTGAACTGCCCGCTGTTGGGCGAGCCGGCGGTGTAATCGCCCACGGTCGTCGAACTTTGGAAGTCCTGGCTGAACACCACATTGTCGAAGGAAACCAAGGCGGCTTGGGAAGTGGCGGTGGTCATCGCCAAGGCGGTGCCGGCGACCAAAAGAGCCAAACGGGAAACGTTGCGCGTTGTCATGATCCGATCTCCAATTACGGGGCCAAGAATGGTTGCGGCTGGATCACACGATCCAAAAAACCGCTCTGTACGTCTGCTTGTCAACCCTGAATCCTACAACAAGT